>NZ_JACCSO010000173.1 GCF_013812955.1 Nannocystis sp.
GTAATCGACCAGCGCGTTGCCGCTGGCCAGCAGCCCGAGGTCGACGTAGTACGCGAACAGGTCGAGCGTCGAGATCGGCCGCAACCACGGCTGCCCGCCGCAGCTGCCCGGCACCTTGTCGACCCCCGTATCCGCCAGGTACTGGTTGTAGCCCGCGGCATAACCGTCGATGAGCGCCACGATGTCCGCGCTCTGCACCGCCAGCGCCGCCTCCGCCCGCCCCTTCACGTCGAGCGACAGGTACGCGAAGTCGCTGTTCACGTGGCGGTCCGCGGGCCCCCGCCCGAGGAACTTGGCCCGCTCGCTGCGGACCTTCAGGATCTGGTCCGCCAGCACGCAGGCGTGGTCCTGCGCGAACGCGTAGGCCTGCCCGAAGCCGGCGCTGCCGAGGTCCGCGGCGCGGATGTGCGCGACTCCGTGCGCCGTACGCCGGATCGTCGCCTGATACTTCGCCGGCGCGCCCGTCTCGGTGCCGCTCTCGCTCGCGGTGCCGCTCTCACTCGCGCTGTCGCTGTCCTGCTTGGCGTCGTTCGACGAGCACGCGGCCAGCAGCGCGAGACACAGCAACGGACACGAGGATCGAGAGGCGCCGCGACGAGTCATCCCGTCAAGCTACCAAATCTCGCCCCCGGCCCGCCAGGGGCCACGAGCCGCATATGCGGACCGCAGACTCAGGCGCGGACGCGCCGTGAAGCAGCCGCACGCGCCGTGAACGATGCAGACCCGCTCACATCTGCTTGCCGGGCAGCAGCCCGATCTCGATCAAGCGCTGCGTCAGGTACTCGTTGGCGGTGATCGGCTCCGGGTAGTGCTCCGGATTTTCGGCGGTCACGCAGCCCGGCAGCGACTCGATCAAGAACTCCGAGTTCGGGTGCAGGAAGAACGGGATCGAGTAGCGCGGGACCTCGGCGAAGGGCGACGGCGGATTGACGACCCGGTGGGTCGTCGAGCGCAGCACGTTGTTGGTCAGGCGCTGCAGCATGTCGCCGACGTTGACGACGATGGTCTCCGGGATCGTCGTCACCGGGATCCACTCGCCCTTGAGCGACTGGACCTGCAGGCCCGGCTCGCCGGAGCCGATCAGCAGCGTGATCAGGTTGATGTCCTCGTGCTGGCCCGAGCGCACGCTCTCCGGGTCGCCGAGGCCTTGCTTCAGCGGCGGATAATGGATCGGCCGCAGGATGCTGTTGCCGTGGTCGGTCTTGTCGGCGAAGTAGGACTCCTCGAGGCCCAGGCCCAGCGCCACCGCCCGCAGCACCCGATCGCCCAGCGACTCGAGCGCCTGGTACAGCGCCCAGGTCGCCTCCTTGAAGCGCTCGACCTCGGTCGGCCACAGGTTCGGCGGGATGTCCCGGGTCCACGCCGCGCCCGCCACGTGCTCGCGGCCGACGTGCCAGAACTCCTTCAGGTCCACCGCCGGGCTGTCCTTGGCGTGCTCGACCCCGAAGCGGGTGTAGCCGCGTGCGCCGCCGGAGCCCGGGACCTCGTACTTCGCCTTGGTCTCGATCGGCAGCGCGAAGAAGGCCTTGATCGCCCGGTACGCGTCGCTGATCAGCGGCTCGGGGATCTCGTGGCGGGTGATGCCGACAAAGCCGAACTCGCGGTACGCGGTGTTCAGCTCGCCCACGAATTGGGCGCGCTCGCCCTGGCCCTGCTGGTCAAAGCGGCGGATGTCGAGGATGGGAACGTGCTCGGCGGACATGAGGGATGTGCTTCCTATAGCAGGGCCCCGGCCACGCAGGCCGTGGAGAAGTTGGCGAGGGTCGCGGCGACGAGGGCCAGGAGCCCGAGGCGCGCGATGTCGGACTTGCGCTCCGGCACGAGGGCCCCGAGGCCCCCGATCTGGATGCCGATGCTAGCGAAGTTGGCGAACCCGCAGACGGCAAAAGTTGCGATCGCGAACGAGCGCTCGCTGATCACGTCCTTGATCGCGGCCAGCTGCTGGAAGGCGACGATCTCCGTCAACACCGAGCGGGTCCCGAGGATCGAGCCGACCGCTGGCGCCTCCGACCACGGGATGCCCATCAGGTAGGCGAGCGGCGCGCAGGCCCAGCCGAGGATGCGCTGCAGCGTCAGCGGCTGCGCGTCGACCTCGGGCAGCAGGCCGATCAGCGCGTTGAACAGCGACATCAAGGCGATGAACGAGATCAGCATCGCCCCGACGTTGGCCGCCAGACGCAGGCCGTCGCTGGTGCCGTTCGCGGCCGCGTCGAGGATGTTGCGGCTGCCGTCGACCGGCGAGTCGGCGACCCGGCCCGCGGTCTCCGGCACGCCGGTCTCCGGCACCACCAGCTTGGCGAACACCAGCGAGATCGGCGCGGTCATCCCCATCGCCGTCAGCAGGTGCTCGACCGAGACCCCGCCGAGCATCACGTAGGCGCCGAGTATCGCCCCCGACACCGACGCCATGCCGGCGACCATCACCGTGAACAGCTCCGACTCGGTCAGGCGGACCAGGAACGGCCGGATCGTCAGCGGCGCCTCGCTCTGGCCCATGAAGATGCTCGCCGCGATGCACAGCGACTCCGCGCCGCTCGCCCCGAACACGTAGACCATGCCGCGCGCCAGCACCCGCACGATCAGCTGCATCACGCCGAGGTAGTAGAGCACCCCGAACAGCGCCGCGACGTACACGATCGTCGGCAGCACCTGGAACGCGAACACCATCCCGATGTTGGTGTCGGCGCTGCCCGGCACCCCGAGCTTGCCGAACACGAAGCCCGAGCCGACGAACGCGTGGCCGAGCACGCCGGTCACCACCTCCGAGGCCCGCCCGAGCGCCCAGGCCCCCGCCGGCACCTTGAGCAGCAGCACCGCCATCAACCACTGCAGGGCCACGCCCCACAGCACGACCTTGAGCTTGACCGCCTTGCGGTTGCGGCTGAGCGCGTAGCCGATCGCCAGCATCACGAAGAATCCGACGACGCTCATCACCTGCGGAAAGCTCATGCGGCCCCTGGTCCAGGATGGACACAGCGTCCTACCACGAGTATCACCCCCCTGACACCACCCGAAGGAGCCCGGATTGGCCAAGCTCTACTTTCGCCACGGCACCATGGACAGCGCCAAGACCTTGAACCTGCTCGCGGTGGCCCACAACTACCGCAGCCAGGGCAAGCGCGTCCTCCTGATCAAGCCCCGCATCGACGACCGCTTCGGCGCCGCCGCCATCCGCTCGCGCGCCGGCATCGAGGCCGAGGCCGACCTCCTGGTCGAAGCCGACGCCCTCCTCGACCCCGCGCTCTTCAGCGGCGTCGACTGCGTGCTCATCGACGAGGCCCAATTCCTGTCCGCGGCCGTCATCGACCAGCTACGGGCCCTCACCCGCGACGGCCCCCCCGTCATCTGCTACGGCCTGCGTACCGACTTTCGCACCCGATTGTTCGAGGGCTCGCGCCGGCTGCTCGAGCTCGCGGACAGCATCGAGGAGGTCAAGGTCACCTGCCAGTTTTGCAATCGCAAGGCGATCTTCAACCTGCGCATGCAGGCTGGCGCCGACGGTACCGCCCTGGCCGAGCGCCCCGCCGAAGTCGACGGCCCCCAGGTCGAGCTCGGTGGCAACGACCGCTACGCCCCCGCCTGCTTCAACTGCTACAACGCCCGCACCGGCCTGTTCCCGCCGCTGCAGCGCTGACTCGCCGGGCCGATCTCCGCGGCCCAGCAGAAATCTTCCACGGCCGCGTTCACTGCCCCGCTCGCTGCACTGAACAATCAGACAGCCACATCGACCACGTCCGCCGCCCCCATCCACAGCCTCACTCACAGGAATTGATCCTGCGAGATCGATGTAGTTGCGGCGATGCGAAGCGATACGGTCCGCGGCGGCCGACCCGCCAAAACCCTCGTGCGCACACCACCCGACGCATCATCGTCACGCGATCGCCGCATCCGATGCCCGGTCGCCGGAAATTTGCAGCAGGAAAACCAGTGGGCCCATCGTGATCGCTTTCGTTTAGGATGGGACCCCAGGGTTCTGATTGTTGGTCATCTCTGGCAGGCACCTGAACATCGGCTTCCTCGGCGCCGCGCTCGCGTCGGCGCTGGTCCCGGCGATCGTCCTGACGATCGCGTGCGTGCGCGACCCGCTGCCGAGCGTCTGCCCCCGCTTCGACGCCGGCGACCTCGTCGTCACCGAGCTGCGCGGCGCCCAGGCCGGCAGCTACCGCCAGTGGATCGAGATCTACAACGCCAGCGACGCCGCGCTCCCGCTCGCCGGCCTGCGGATCACCCTCTACCACCTCGAGAACGACGGCAGCGAGACCTTCGCCGCCTTCTTCGTCCGCGATGAAGCCCTCGAGCTGCCGGCCGGCGACTACCTCGTGATCGGCGGCGGCGACCCGGCCGAGATCGACTACATCGACTACGACTACACCCCCGACCACCACACCACCAGCGACCCCAACAAACCCGCCAGCCTGTTCGCCAGCGCCACCATCGAGCTGCTCGCCTGCGACACCGTGGTCGACAGGGTCGTCTACACCGGCCTGCCGGCGGCCGGCACCCTCGCGCTCGACGGCTCGGCCGAGCCCTCCGCCGCCACCAACGACGACAGCGCCACCGGCTGG
>NZ_JACCSO010000188.1 GCF_013812955.1 Nannocystis sp.
CTCACTCGCGCTTCCCCTCGCGCCCAGGACCCCGCCAATTCCTCCCGGCCGCGCGCTCCCCGCTGCTCACCCGGTCGCTCCGTACTCACCCGCGCGCCCAAATTCCCACTTCAAAACGCTTAAGCGCCCGAGGGATGAGGCCGTGGTAGGTCGGGGCCGTCATGCACCGCGCCGCCGTCGTCCCCGTGATCGCGCTCGTCGCTTGTAGCGTCAAGCATCCGCCAGGGTGGCCCGACGAGGCCGTCGCAGGAGAGGCCATCACCGCGACGCGCGGGGTGATGTACAGCGTCGCGCCGCGCCGGTGGGACGTGCCCGGGGGCGAGGAGATCCGTGTCGACGTCGATGCGTTCGAGATCGTGTCGGGCTGGGGTAGAGCCGCGGCCGCGATACGGTTCTCCGCCGCTTACGTCGGCGACCCCGCCTCCGGCCTCGTCTGCGCGACCGAGCCGACCGGCCCTGGCGCCCCGGAGACCCGTTTCGGCTGCTGGTCGGCGGCCGATCCGGCGGCGCTGCAGTTCTGGCTGGCACCCGGGGCCGGCTGTCCTGCGGGACAGCCGCTCCGCAACGTCAAGCGGCCCGAATGTTGGCAGGGCGAGTCGATGGTCGACGGTCGCCGCATTCGCCTGCGCCACGGGCACCTGCGGGGCAACGGGTGGCGGGTCGGCGAGATCGCGTGGGTCGACGACGACGAGCAGGCGCTGCTCGTCGCCGACATCGTGCGCGAACAGCAGTACCGCGTGTATCCCGGCCCCGTTACGCCGACGGCCGCGTTGCGGCGGGCGCTGGTGCTGCTCACGGTCGCGTTCGCCTGGTATGAACACGCGACCTCGGCGGATTGACGCGCCCGGGCGTGGCGGCTAGGGCGTGGGTCAGGGGCCCACTCGACGGTGAAGATCGTGTCGCCGATGTGCACCCGGTCGCTCTCGTGCAGACCGGCGCGCTCGATCCTTCGGTCGCCGACGACCACGCCGCAGGTGCTCTGCAGATCGACGACGTGGCAAACGACCGCCGGCGTCGAACTCGATTGAGCATATCCTGCGAGTCGTGCGACGCGTGCGACGCGTGCGACGCGTGTAACGGCGACGGCGACGGCGACGGCGACGGCGACGGCGACGGCGACGGCGTCGAAGACGTGTGCGACGACTGCCCAACCGTGGCGGATCCGTCCCGGGCAGTCGGACCGCAGGGTCCCATTTTCTCGCTAAGCGCCGATCCGTCCGCTCGTCCTGTGTTATGAACGTAGTTCATCTCACTCGAATCCAGGAATCGGCAGCGTTATCAAGGCGGCATCCGCACCCTAAATGACTTCTTGACTGATTCCCCCTTTGAACTTCTAATCGCTCCAGGAGAAGATCCCGTGACCACTAAGCGCCGGCTCCATCCCTCGATCATCGAGAAGGTCAGCCACCTCACCGCAGACCTGACGGCACGACCGGGGGCGACCGCCGAACTCACGCGGCTGCGTCGTCTGGCTGCCAGCGTGGCCGACCGGGCGGGCGACGTCGACATACATCTCGCCCACGAGAGCCCATCGCTCGCGCTTCACCTGCCGGTGGCCCTCGAGGCCGCGCAGCTCGACGCCCTAGCCCAGGAGCTCGAGGACGACACGAGCAGCCCCGCCGACGCGCGCGACGCCGACATCCTCGAGCTGCAGCGCATCGACGAGGCGAGCCTCGTCGCCGTGCAGCCCGCCCACCGCCTGTCGGGACTCCTCGCGACCGAGCGCTTAGGGCCCTTCCGCGTCGGCGCCCTCGGCAACATATGGTTCGACGCTTTTTTTGCAGCCCGCGCTCGCCGGGTCGTGCGCACCGGCGAAGCGCGCCCCCTGCTGGTCTGGGGGAAGGCCCTCCGCCCCAAGACCGCGGGCGGCGTCACCACGGTGAAGCTGCAGGCGGGCACGGTGTGGGTCCGGGGTGATCTGCTCTCGAGCACCCTGCCCGCGGGTGCCTACGTGGGCGTGCGAATCACCGGCGGCACCTCGACCATCACCACCGCGACCGTCGTCGCCGACGATCAGATCACCATCAGTGGCCCGCTGACCGGGCACCTCGTGCTCGAACTCGCGGCCGACGCCGTGCCACCCGCCGTCGATGGGTGTCGGGCGTCGCAGGCTGTCGTCGAGTTGCCGCGCACGCTGACGCTCACGTTCACCGGTAGCGGTGTGACCGTCGGCAGCGATGCCGGCGGGGCGAACGCGTGGGGCCAACGCTACGAGTTCACCCACCCCGACGGATCGTGGACGTTCCTCGACCGCCTGTGGACCGTGGTGCTCGGCTTCGAGGTCCAGCCCACGGCGTTCTCGCTGACGCCGATTCCCGACGAGCTGGTGGAGTTTGCCGGCGACGCGCGGGTCGATCGCGCGGGCCTCGGTCTGCCCGTCGTGGTCGTCGGCGACCCCTCGGTGCTGGGAGACACCTCGCGCGGTGCCGACTGGTGGCTGCGACTGCGGGACTTCACCGCCCGCTGGTACGAGCCCGACCCTCGGCCTCACGCGGTGTCCACCGCCTGGCTCGGCATCACCCCACGCGGCACGACGATCCTCGCCGAAGGGATCGCACCGCTCGGACCGCCGGTCACCCACTCGTATGCGCTGTGGACCACCCGCGAGCAGGGCGGCCGTGTGCCCTGGCGAGTGTCGTATCCCGGACCGTTTCCCCTGCTGCATCGCTGCGACGTCGTCGATGGTGAGCAGCTCCTCGTCAGCAACCGCGCCGAGGTGGCGTTGGATCGGCCGGTGCAGACCAGCGGCGCACCGCTGCCGGCGGCCGCGGGCCAGGGCGCGTTGATGCTCACGCGCAAAGGCAGCGACATCCGCGTGGGCCTCGGTCTCGGGACGCCGCCGGCCGAGGCGCCGCTGCAGCTCGCGCTGCGCAACGCCTTGGTGTGGACCACGACGCCCGCACTGGTGTTTGTCCAGGGCCTGCGCGAGGCCGTGAGCGCGGTGTCCGGGGGCGCGGCCAGGATCCTGCTCGGGGTTCGCGGATGGAGCCCGACGCTACCCGACCCGTACGTCGCCAACGTCGTCCCGCGGGCCCCAAACTGCGATGGTGGCTCGCGGGTGACCGGGACGCTACTCGCCGCGATCGAGTGGACCGATCCCACGACGGTAACGGTGTCCTTCGCGGGTCCGCTCGGGCCGATGTCGGCCGGCTTGCGTGACGCGAGGCAAACCGACCACGAGGCCAGCCGGTCCGAGGGACCTCGTCTTGGGCTGACGCAGGTCGAGCAGCACGCGTTGCATCTCGACGACAGGGCCCGCGCGGCGTGGGAGCACGCGCAGGCATGGGAGACCGAGACCCGCGTAGCACGGCTCGAGGAAGCGCACGCTCGCGAGCTGCGTGGCACGGTGCTACTCGGCAACGCGTGGCGGGAGGTCGTCGACGCCACGCCCAACGTGCTGCTCCTCGACGTGTCGACCAACCAGGACCTGCTCGGGGTTGCGATCGAGGGCCTCGGCCAGGATCGCCAGCAGTTCCTGGCCGCGAGAACCGCGGAGGCGCGCACGCCAGGCGCGTTCGAGGTGCGCGGGCTCGATGTGCACTCGGCGCTGCGCGACATGGTGGTGTTCACCGTCCCGGCGGTGCAGTGGGAGCCGGTCCGCACCCTCGACAGTGACCAGGACATCGTGCACCTGGGGTGGTTCCCCACGCCCCTGGCGTCGGCCACCGACGGCGGTCCGACGGCGCTTGGCGTGCGATCGCAGCGGTTGGTCCCGGTGGCGCCCGACACCGCCCTCGCAGGGACCTACGACGCCTTCGCGGAGGGCCTGCCCGTCGGCTTGCGCACCACGCTGCCGTTCGGGCTGGTGACCACCGCCGTGGTCGACCCGCGCACCACCAGCACCCGGCCAGCCGACCGCTACGAGCTCACGCGGCCGCAGTTCCCCGACGAGGACGTGGTCGGTGGCCGGCAGATCACGGCGATCGCCGAGGGTGGTCGGCCAGCGGGGGGCGGCATCTCGCCGACGTTCCGCGGCGCGATGCTGCAGACCATCAACGGCGTCGACCTGGCCTCCGGTGCGCCGCTGGGGCTGTCGGTCCTGGGGAGCACGGGCGATCCGTCGGGCAGCGCCGAGATGGTGTTCAACAACGATATGTTGGCGAACCCGCGGGTGCCGGTCACACGCTTCGACATCTCGGGCTACGGCG
Source organism: Nannocystis sp. (assembly GCF_013812955.1). GTDB lineage: Bacteria > Myxococcota_A > Polyangia > Nannocystales > Nannocystaceae > Nannocystis. The sequence continues at coordinate 4,149 of NZ_JACCSO010000188.1, forward strand.
CGTCCAACTTCAGCGACTGGGAGAACCCCTTCGCGGCGTTCGCCGATACGGCCAAGGTGCAGTTCTCGGTCATCGTCGGCCGCACCTCCCTCGAGATCATCAAGGTCAACAGCGTCCTGCACCCGTGGGGTATCCGCGTGACTCGGTCAATCACGGTCGAACGTCGACCCGGCGGCGGCGTGATCCGCCGGGACAGCGGGTGGCAGCCGATCGGCGCGGGGCTGTTCGACTATCGCTACGCCGACCCGAACACTCGTGACATCGTCGTCGCCGACTATCGCTTCGACGCGGGCCTGTTCCGCGGTTTGTTCGGCGTCCGCTCCATCCGACCCGCGCCCGGACTGGCCCTGTCGTTCGGCGGCGCCACCTTCGTGCCCTACTACTTCGACGCCGAGGTCGCGCTCGACGGGGCGCCGGGGCGCACGCCTTCGATCGGCATGTTGGGGTTCTTGCAGACGGCGCCCAACGGAGACCCCGCGAGCGTGAGCGCGCTGCGTGCCCTGGTGCAGTCGCAGGAGACGATCGGCGGCCCCATCGACGCGTGGATCGACGTCGCCCAGAGTGGCCTGCGCTTCCGTGCGCAGCGGGGCGAGGTCGGCTTGGCCGACGACGGCACCGGCACGGTGTTCGTCGCCGCCGTGCGCGGCATGCCCAAGCTCCCCAGCACCGGCGCGTGGTCGGTGGTGAAGCGACCGGTCGCCGGCGTGGCACCTGCCGATCGCGAGTCGGTCGCCGTCGGAGACAGCCGCGGCGTGCCCCTGGTGCGCCACTACCCGATCGCGTACCCGGCCGGCAGCACGCAGCCATACTCCGAGCCACCGTTGTCGGGCGCCACGGGTCCCTACCGCTTCGCCGACGCCGCTGACCTCTTCACCACCTCGGCCCCGGCGCACGAGTACGCGATCCTGCAGAGCACGCCGACCCACGCGTTCCTGTTCCCGCGACCGTACATCGCCGGCCCAGGGACCCGGCGCATCGACACCGACGTCGCACCTGCCCTCGCGGACATCATAGCCCGCACGACGTCGAAGGCCGCCTTCCCGCCCCCGCCCAACGTCATCGAGCTGTCGAGCGCGCTCTACCTTGACATCTCGAGCGCGGGCACGCTGGCGCTGTCGGCCCCCGTGACCATCGTCGGTCACCCGGTGCCGCTGCGGCTCGCCGGCGAGGACGGCCACGGCAGCAAGCTGCTGTACGACGAGGCCACGCTCAAGCTGACGATCGACCACGACGCGTGGAACGCCGAGTTCTCCGGCCTGCGCATCTACAATGACATCGCCGGAATGGAGCTGCTGACCGGGGCTCGCCTGCGTGTGGTCGGCTCGACGAATCAGCGCCCGCAGATCGCCGAGATCGAGTCCCTGGTTCTGCCCGAGATCGAGGACATCCTGGCCTACATCCCGCTATTCGGACAGCGGGGCGTACAGGGCCCGATCGATCTCGGGGCCACCAACGCGAAGCACGAGTTCAAGCTCGAGGCCAAGCTCGAGGTCGACGTTCCGCGCACCGAGATCAAGATCGTCGCCGGCGCGGGTCTCAAGCTGAAGCTCAAACTCGCCGCGATCACCGGCTTCGACAAGGCCACCGGCGCCGTGGCCACCACCGGCAAGTTCGGTGTCGCCCTCGAGGGCAAGTTCCCGGGGATCTCGGTCGTGGTCGCGAGCGCCTTCGTCATCGTCTCGGTCGGCGTCGACTTCAGCATCACATCGGTCACCGGCGTGGTCACATCCGAGAAGCTCGGTTTACTGGCGTTCGTCGGCGTCGGCGTCGAGGGGACAATCGGGCTGTTCAGCGCCTACGCCTACCTCGGGGTCGGCTTCGCCCTCGACTACGACTTCACCACCAAGCTCGCCAAGTACGGCGGCATGGTCGCGCTGGAAGCCGGCATCGACTTCACCATCGTCAAGGTCAAGGTCCGCGCCGAGCTCAAGGGCTTGGTCTACAAGGACGCGAGCGCGACCAAGTGCGACTACAAAGGGTCGGTGAAGGTCCAGGTCGACATCTTCCTGATCTTCTCCATCAGCGCCAGCTACGAGGTCGCGGACACCACCACGCTGTGAGATTCACATGGCCACCCCACACAAGCTGACCCTCATCCCCTATCTGCAGCGCTGGGACCACGCCGCGAGAACCCTGCACGTCCGCGTGCTCGTCGCGCCGACCGGGAACCCACTGGCACCGCTGGCGTCTGGACTGCCTGCGTTCGCCGATGCGCGCCTGGCGTTTTCGGCCAGCGTCTCCGACGCCGTCAACGCGCTGCCACAGCGCACCAACGTCGATCAGACGGTGGCGTGGCCCGAACCGAGCGCGGTCACGCCGACGCTGCACAGCCCCAACGCGCGTCCGATGTTCACGACGATCAAGGAGACCCTACCCATCCCCGACGGTCCCGCCGGCGACACGTTCTCGCCGCAGGGTCGCGACCTCGGTCGACAACTGCGCAAGTACCTGCCACACAGCTACCGTGGCTCATTCGCCTTCGTCCAGCCGCGCACGTCCCTCGCCGTAACCGACGAGACCTACCACTGCCTGATGCGCTGCCCGCCGAAGGCCATGCCGCCTCGCCCACCGACCGTCATCGGCTGGGGTGAGGCGCTGGCGTTCGCTATGCGACGGCCGCGGCTCGCCGAGGCCCTCGGCCTAGTTCATCGCGTGCAGATCCAGCTCGACGTGGCGCCGCGCCTGCAGTCCGGTGGTTGGCTGTGGATCGACCTGGCGAGCAGCAGCGACTACGCGGCAGCGGCCGCAGTCCCCGGGTTCACGCGGGCGTTTGCCACCCGCGTTCCGCCCCTGCCCAACGGCGAGCGCGCGGTATTCACTCCGGTGGTGTTCCCGGTGTTCGCCGACTCGGCGGCCGCGTCCCTCGCGGGCAACTACGACAACGTCTTTACCGAAGCGGTGCGGTTCGACGATGGCTTCTCGAAGATCGTGCACGCGCGCCAACCCCTGAGCTCCGACACGCTCGACGAGAAGGGCACCGGCGTGCCCATCGTGCGCGACGAGGGCGTCCAGCTCGGCTGGGACGACGAGGACATCCTCGAGGGGCAGAACCGTGCCCTCGGGGCGCCGCCCGACGGCGAGGATCCGGTGCTCGCCCCCCGGGGCGTGCTCGGCTACCGCGTCGACGTCCGGCCCCTCGGAGGCGCGGCGTGGACCTCGCTGTCGCGTGTGCGAGCGCCGCTCGATCTCGGGGTGGATCTGGGGACCGCTGAGGAGGAGCGCTGGGCCGAGGTAACCCCGGCGCAGTACGACGACCAGCTGTGGCTGCCCGCGTGGTTCGTGAAGTGGCGCGGCGGGTCGCTGGTCATCGACACCAACGACGAGCAGCGCCTGATGGAGGTACCGCCAGGGCGTCCGGTGGCCGAGGTCCCGCTGGGCGCCGACGCAGTCACGCTGAAGTACGGCAAGCGCTACGAGTTCCGCGTCCGCCTGGCCGACACCACCGGTGGTGGACCCGACACCGACGCTTCGCCGCCGCAACTGGGCGAGTCGCCGATCGGCATGCTGCACTTCAAGCGGCGGCGCCGACCGGGGCCGGTGGAGATCGATCCCGTCACGATCGCCAGCGGTGGTCGGCTGGCGACGATGCGGGTTCGCCGGCCCAAGCTTGGCTACCCTGAGGCGGTATTCGCCGCCGGTAGCTCGGCGCGCTCGGCCTTGCTGGCCCAGATCGTGGCCAACGACCTCGATCCACCGAACGCCAAGCCTCCGGGGATCCGCGACCCCGACACCAGCTATCTGAGCATTCGCGTGATGGTGCGGACGCCGACATTCGATCCCGCGGGTGACGAGGCCGGCTTCGTCACCTGGTACCCGACCACCCGCTCGTTCCCCTCGGATGTCGAGGCGCCGCTGGATCTCGCGCTGACGTGGGTCGACTGCGCGAACCTCAAGGACGTCGACCTCTCGGCCCAGGCGGGGGCCGATGGCACCGTGACCGGACCCCTGCAGGTGCCCACAGCGCGCGACGTTCGCATCGAGGTGCGTGCGCTCGGTCGCGGCGACCTGACCTACTTCGCTACTGACGACGCCCGCCAGGGCGCGACCGACTCGGTCAACCTGCACGCCGTGGCGGCCACGGCCGCCGAGGTCGGGCTGCTCGCTACGTTGCCCCCGTCCGACGCGCTCCGCTCGGTCTTCCTCCGCCCCGATCCCATCGGCGCCCGCGCGGCAGCGCGGCCAGTGGTCGCACAGAACGATCCGACCCCGGTCTTGCTCGCTCGTCTCGCGGACGCGAGCGACCTCGTGGCCGACGGGTCGCTGCTGGTCGGCCAGCCGGGTGAGCGCATGGCCTTCGGCTGCGCAGGTCTGGCGCACCACCTTGCCCCCGACAGCACCAGCCTCGAGCTCGCCGAGCCCGGGGAGCTCGCTGGGCAGTGGATCCACGTGGTGCAGGCGGTGATCGATCGCGACTGGACCTGGCGCGGCTCAGGATCGCCCACCGCCCGCGTGATCCGGACCGTGTCGTTCCCTGCGCTGCCGAGCGTGGCGCCGGTCAACACCGAGGTCGGCACCATCGAGCTGATGCCGACGATCAACGTGCAGGCGCGGAAGAACCCCGAGCGCGAGTACACCCGCCTGGTGTTCCTCGACGCGTTGCGGCCCCCGCTGGGGCCCGACGGCCTCCCCTTCGAGGTAGCGATCGCGTATTGCGTGGAGGTCTCGCTCGAGGGTGGTGGCAGGGTCGAGACCCGGATCGACAGCGTGTTGCCGATCGTCACGCCGCCGCGGCAGGTCCCGAGCGTGGTGGCGGCCGGGCTCGCGCTCACGCCCTACGTCCACGACGAGGACTACGACCACACTGCGCCCCGGAGCAAGCGGCTGTGGCTCGAGTTCGCCGCGCCGCTGGCTGACCCGCGCGACGCGTACTTCGTGCGGGCGCTGACGCGGTGCCCCGACCCGATGCTCCTGCCCGCCAGCGAACCGCTGGCCGATCCCGACGTCGTGGAGACGATCCCGATCGACCCCGAGCTGGTCCGTGTGATCACCCCCGGGCAGGTGCAGGACCTCGCAGGTCTGGCCAGCGTGCAGAAGCTCGAGCCCGCGGCCGACTCGGATCGACGCTTCCTCGTACCCCTGCCGCCGAACACCGATCCGAACTCGCCAGAGCTGTTCTCGTTCTTCACCTACGAGGTGCGGGTCGGCCACAATCGCGGACCCGCCAGCGATCCGCTGTGGAGCACCGCGCAAGGGCGCTTCGGCGAGCCGCTGGTCCTCGAGGGCGTCCACCACCCGGCGCCGGAGCTGGCGTGCTCGGCGACGTCGGGAGCCCTCGGATCCGTTGAGCTACGGGCGCCGTTCGCCACGCCCTACGTGGGGTTGCGCAGCGTTCGCGTGTCGCCGCCGAACACCGAGCTATGGTTCGTCCTCTACGCGCGCGTGATGCAGGCCGACGCGACGACCCGCCGCAACATCCAGATCGACCTGCGGCGCGGGGTGCCCCTGGCGCGCAACGACCAGAAGAGGAAGGACTCGGTGGCCCGCGTGCCGCAAGGTGGCACGCGATGGACACGCGCGGAGGTCGAGGCCGCGCTCGACACTGCCGGGCTGCCGCGAAACACCCCGATCAGCGCGCTCGCGGTCGAGCTGCTGCCCGAGCCGAACGGCGCGTTCGGAGATCCGCTTGGGCGTCAACTCGGCCAGGTGCGGATCCTGCGGACCTCGCCGTTGGCAGCGTTCGAGCGCGACTGCTGCCAAGGATGAGCCCCCCGATCACGCCGCGCCGGGCCCCTATCGGGCGTTGCCTGAGCGGATGGGGCTCTTTTTAGCCTTGCCACGGCCCGCGCGGACGATGATCCCGCTGGTCAGGTTGACCGCGTCGCGCAGGGCCGTGTCTGCGATATGGGCGTAGCGCTGCGTCGTGCGATAGTTCGTAAGCGTCCGATGAGCCTGTGGTGACGGTGCCGGCCGCGAGGCGCTATCTGGGCCTCGGAGGTTGGATGTCAAAGAACGAAGAGAGCTTGAGTGTGGTCGAAGGCGGAGCACTGATCGTCGGGCACGTCGTGCCGAAGCCCGGCACGTTCACGCTGATCATGTCCGATACGATGTGCTACGAGGTCACCGAGTCGGGCAGGACGCTGCGGCTCGACTTTCGGCCCAAGACGCTGCGCGAGCGGGCGGCGATGTGGCGTCGGAGGTATGGCCTATGACGGCGGCGCAGAAGCGCTGGCAGGTCTACGTCGCGGGATGGGTGCGCAGCGGCCTGTCGTGCAAGGAGTACGCGATGCAAGTCGGCGTGCACCCCGGGACGCTGGCAGCGTGGAAGTCGAAGCTGGGGCGTGCGCAGGGCGCCCCGGCGACGTTCGTCGAGGTCACCGACCAGCTTGCGGTCGCCGCCGAGCCTGACGCCGGCGAGATCGAGCTGGTCGTCGGTCGCACGCTGCTTCGCGTGCGGGGCCGGGTCGAGGCCGAGGCGTTGACGCGGGTCCTTGACGTCCTGGAGGCGCGCGCATGATCCCGTCGACGGTGCGGATCTTCGTGTGCACGGAGCCGCAGGACATGCGGCGCAGCTTTGACGGGCTGGCGCTGGCGACCCGGCAGGTGCTGGGCCAGGACCCGCGTAGCGGGGCGCTGTTCGTGTTCGCCAACCGCCGCGGCAGGCAGTTGCGGGTGCTGTGGTGGGACGGCGGCGGCTACACCCTGCTGTGCCGGCGACTGCACCAGGCGCTGTTCGAGCTGCCGAAGCCGGATGGCCTTTCAGACAGGTCGGTGGTCATCGACCGATACGGTTTGACCGCGCTTCTCCGCGGCGTGCCGACGACGAGGAAGCGCCGCACGTCAACGAGCGCTTGACAGACGCGGGGCGAAATCGCTACGAGGGGGTGATGCGCGTCGCCGCCCCACTCGAGTCGATCGTCGCCGAACAGGCCGCGACGATCGACAAGCTCAGCGTAGAGCGCGAGCAGTATCGAAAGCTCTACATGGACCTTCTCGAGCGCTGCGCGCTGCTCGAGAAGGGGATCGTCGTCGGCAAGAAGGCCGAGCGATTCAAGGGGCAGGACCCGCAGCTCACGCTGCAAATGCTCGAGATGCTGCTGGCGCAGGAGGATGAGGAGCGTGCGGCACCCGAGCCTGCCGAGAACGACACGGAGAAAGTCCGGGAGCACGAGCGCAAGAAGCCCGGCCGTAAACCGCTACCTGAGCATCTCCCGCGCGTGAAGATCGAGGTGCTGCCACCCGAGGTGCAGCACAAGGGTCTCGACGCGTTCAAGCGGATCGGCGAGGAGGTCCGTGAGGTCCTCGAGCGACGGCCCGCCTCAATGGTCGTCGTCCAGATCGTGCGGCCGAAGTTTGTCGAGCGCACGGCGTTGCTCGACGAGTTTCTGGCGGCCGGACAGGACGTGGCGCTGACCGACGAGTCCGGCGAGTTCCCGCGGCTGATCGCCGCGCCGCCCGAGCTGCCGATCGAGCGCGGGCTCGCGGGCCCCGGGATGCTCGCCGACACGATCGTGCGCCGCTGGCAGGACCACCTCCCGCTCTACCGCCTCGCGCTGATCTACGCCCGCGACGGCCTGATGCTCGCGCGGTCGACGATGTGCGGCTGGCACGAGCAGCTCGCCGACCTCGCCGAGCCGCTCGTCGAGGCGATGCTCAAGGACGCCTTCACCGCGCCCTATCTGTGCACCGATGCCACCGGCGTCCTCGTGCAGGCCGCGGAGCAGTGCCGGCGGGCCCACTTCTGGGTCCTGGTCGCGCCCGAGCGCCACGTCCTTTACCGCTACTCGCACAAGCATGACAACGACGCGGTCGACGTCCTGCTCGCCGGCTACAAGGGCTACCTCGTCGCCGACGCCGCCACGGTCTATGACCACCTGTACAAGTCTGGGGACGTGGTCGAGGTCGCATGCTGGGCGCATACCAGGAGATATTTTTTCAAGGCGCTCGGCTCGGAGCCCGAGCTCGCCACGCACGCCCTTGCGCTGATCAAGAGGCTCTTCCGCATCGAGCGCGCGATCCAGACGGCGCCGCGAAAGAAACGCGAGAAGACCCGGCACGAGCAGTCGCGGCCGATCCTCGACGCGTTCTTCCAATGGTGCGACGAGCAGGCTGCCGTCGCCCTCGACCAGACGCCCATCTCGAAGGCCCTCGTCTACGCTCGCAACCAGCGCGTCGCCCTCTGTCGCTTCCTCGACGACGGGCGTCTGCCTCTGGACAATAACATCTCCGAGCGTAACCTCCGGCGCGAGGTCCTCGGCAGGAAGAACTGGCTGTTCCTCGGCAGCGACGAGGGTGCCCGCGTCAACACGATCTTCGTCTCGCTCCTGGCGAGCTGCCAGCTCCACGGCCTCGACCCCTGGGCCTACCTCCGCGACATCTTCTGCCTCCTGCACACGTGGCCCGCGAGTCGGCTCCTCGAGCTCGCCCCAGCCTTCTGGAAGCAGACTGTCCAGCAGCAGGACACCCAGCAGCGCCTGGCCGCCAACGTCTTCCGCACCGTCACGCTCGCTGAGCATCACGCCAACGTATAGCCCGAGCCCAGGGCACCGGTCACGAAGGCTTCATCGAACGCTTACGATAGTTCTTGTGCCCCAGCATCTTGCCGACCACCTGCAGCGGGACACCGTTGTTGATCGCATCACTCGCCATGGAGTGCCGAAGGTCGTGCAGACGAACATCGACGAAGCCAGCCAAGGCGCGGACAATCCGCCAGGTTTCGCCGAGGCTGTGGTGGACCGCGCACGCCGAGCCCAACCAATGACCACCAAGGACCCCATGCCCACGCACATCGGCCGCCCGCGTCGCCTCGCCGGCTGCATGATCACGCAGGCGCGCGAGCTCCCTCGTCGCAGACAACAACTCGGCGGCCAGGCGATCGCGGTCGGCCCGGAGCGCCGCGGCCCGGAGCGGGCGCGCCGACGACGGCGGCGCGAGGCTGATCTGGGTGGTCGGCGTCTGCTCCCGTAGCGCAGCCACGATCGCCGAGCCCGGCTCCTGGAGCTGCCCGAGCCATAACGTCCACTGCCGAGCGCTTCGCACTTGCAGCAGGGGCGACACTTCGGCGACCAGAGCGAGCGCCGCCGGGACCACCCGAGGGCTCGGCATGGCGGCGAGCACACCGTGGGCGACCAGCACGACAGGCGTTGTCCGCGTCGAGATCGGTGGACGCCAGGAATGGAGACGTCGCGTGCGCCCATGGCGCGCGGTGATCAGGATGCGCGTGAATCCAGCGGCGAGTTGGATGGGCTGATCGGCACATGAAATTCCTGTAAGGGACCTCGCCGTTGTTTCAGAGGCATGACAGCGCGTCGCCGGGGCTGGCCGAGGACTTGGCCGGCCGGCGGATCGGCAGTAGCGAGGGGTGCCGGGGACCCAGAGCTGCAAGCCGATGTCGACGACCTCGAGCGCGTCAGGCCGCACGCCACCCTTGATCAGCGCCCGGAGCGTGTGTTCGGCGCGTCGCTGTCCTCGTCGAGCAGGAAGCAGCCGGGGTCGTCGTCGTCGTCCAGGTCGTCGTCGCCTTGGTCCTCGTCGCCCTCGTCCTCGTCGAGCTGGTCCTCGTCGCCCTGGTCATCGGCACGGGCTTTGGGCTGGCGCATACCAGAGGCGAGACATAACAACCGATGTAACGGTCATATTATTACATTGGTGATTGCGGTAACCCGGTTGAACGGGCGATCGTGAGCGATGCCCTAGCCATATTCGGCTTGAAGCGATCGGGCTGGTGTGCGAAGGTCCCCTTCGTCGGGCACGACCCGATAGCGAAAGGTCGATATGACAAGCAACGCATCTCCACGCGATTCGGACAAGGACGCCGAGACCATCGAACTCCTCATCAAGCGCTTTCACGAGCAGGCTCACGAGTACGCCACCAGTAAGGCAGAAGAGGATGGTGGCTTCCTGTCCGTCAATCATACCTACCAGTCGCCAAGCGGCAGCCGATTTCGGGTTCAGAAGGTCGTCCCGCTGTGGCCTAAAGCCCTTCGCAGCCAGGTCATCTTCGAGGCGGTGTCTGACGAGGCTACCTTCGTCCTGCCTCTGTCGAAGTGGCTCGAACAAGGGTTCAAGGCGGTCCTGAACGAGTTAGACGTACACAGCTTCCGCGACGCCGTCGCAAGTCAAATCAAGACGAGCGAAGATGTGCACAGCATCATCATTGGGGCACGAAGGCAGTTGGGCATCAACGATGCTGCAGAACACCACGTCCCGCTCAGTCTCGTGCCAGCCCTCATCGACATGGTGTCTTCGCGTCTGGAAGGCCACCGTCAGACCATCTTCAATGCCGCGGCCGACTGCCTGCGCTCCGCCGACTGAGCAGTCACGAGCGCTGGCCTGGACGCTTCGGGCCGGCGCTCGCGGACGACGGCCAGCGACTCGAGGCCGCTCAACGTCGTGAGCATGTCGTTACCGTCGAGGTTGAGCGCCGTCAATTCGTCGACCCCGGCGAAGATGTTCAGGTCGGAGATCGCCGTCCCGTAGATCCACAGGTCGTGTTCGGGGCGCCAGTCGATGGCGAGGGCGTGTGTCGGGTCGGAATGAGCGCGGAGGTTGACCGCGTTTCGGGTCGGGCTGGGACCGGGGCTCGAGGGCTGGAGGACGCGGGCGGCGGTGGCACGGGCACGGCATGCGCATGCGGATGCCGTGCGGTGAGACGCCGATCGACGTCCGGCGCTACACCTGCCCGTCGTGCGGCGGTGCCGTGCAGGTGCTGCCATGCTTCCTGGCGAGGAACCTGTGGCGGACCTGGCCGACGGTGGAGGCGGCCTGTGTGGCGACACCGGAGCGCCGGGCGACGACGGTCGCGCCACGGACGCTGGCGCGGTGGTGGGCACGGCTGTGCCTGGCGGTGACATATCTGCTGCAGGTCCTGGGACAAGTGTTCGGCACGGAGCTGCCCGAGGCGGAACCCGAGGTCACGACGCGGTAGACCGAACGGATACACTCGACCGACCAGAGGGCACCTGGTACGATTCCTCATGTCCCCGCGTCCCCGTCGCACCGCTCCCATCGGCCTTCCTGGAACTCCGAACCCGACGGTGAAAGAGAACGTCATCCGCGACAAACTCGCCGCGAACCTCAGCGTGCTGGAAGCAGGGCTAACTTTATTGAAGGTCGAGCCCCATCTTCCGGATAGCCTGGCGTCCGGGTTCATCGACATCCTCGCGCGCGATCGAATGGGCCTGCTCGTCCTCATCGAATTAAAGCGCAGCGATTCTGCGGCGAGACAAGCAATCCAGGAACTATTCAAATACATCTCGCTCGTAGTGAGAAACTTCGGCGTGCCGCGCTCGAAAATCCGCTGCCTCATCGTTTCCACGACTTGGCGAGAACTGTGGAACCCCTTCTCGGAGCTGAAGTTGTCCGCAGATATCCAGGTCGAAGGTCTGGAGTTGACTGTTGCCGACGACGGCTCCCCGCTCGTGGCACATCCAGTTCAGCCGCCGCCTGCTGAAGAGGATCGCGGAGTCTGCTCTTTCTACCCTGTGGTTTGTTATGAAAGTGCGGCTGACCGCGATGCCGCCGCCGATCAGATCGCCGAAGGGATGAAAACCTCTGGGTTCCTCAAGGGTGCCGTCGTCTTGCAGAATTATGAGGGACCAGATCAGGCTATGATATATCCATACTCCATAACGGCGGTAGTGGGCGCGCTGGCGGTTTCTGCTGGCTCACAATCAGTCGATAGGGAATCAGGTGCTGACGATCGATGGCACCAGGAAATTGAACTGATCTCGACCATCGTCGGTAATGCTCGCAAAGATACCTCCTCTGAGCAAGGTGGCGTCGGCCCTGAACAGTTCGTCGGACGCCTCCACTCTGGCTGGCGATGCGTCCGCCTGATGAGAGTAGGCTCGCACTGGCGCGACAGTGCGATCTTCGATGACGGCACCATCTTGGAGATCACCTCGGGCTTCCAAAGCCGGAATGCGATCTACTTCGAAGCCATAGCTTCTCCGCGGCACCATCAGGACTGGAAGCAGCGCCTAGGTCAGCTGAAGGATATGCTGGACGCGGACGGCGAACTCCAAGAACTCCTTGAGGCTCGTCTGACTGAATTCAGTCAACGATCCCCCAGAGGAGCCGTTTCACTCCACGTCTTTTATCCAGACGATCTCTTACGTGCGTTCTATGGCCCGCTCCTTTCGCGTCCCCGTGACGGCATGGAACCGGGTGTCCAGCTATGGCTCGATCCCCAGGATGGTTCTGAACCGAGCGCCCTGTACGGGCTTCTGTGCTGGGCTCCCAAACGAGAAACGTATGACCTCTGCAAGTTAGTTGAAACCGCATACGACGGCTTGACCGGATACTTTCTGGCGTGCGCGCTCCATGAACACTATCCCGCCCGCGCGGCCATACTCCACGGCACGGACATGCACTGGCGAGTGTTTGAGCATTTCTCAAGTCAGGGCGAATCACGCGCATTTCAATTGCGACTGAAAGGGCGCGTCCTCGATCGTGTGCAGATCGGAGAGGGGTCATTCGGGACCGTCTCGGCTTTCATCAATTCGAATTGGAACTCAGTCTGCGATCTTGCCGAGTTGATCGGTCGATACACGAGCAGTGGCACCGTCTCAGCATTGCGAGTGCAGATTGGCGCGTCTGAACCCGAGGTCGAAGATGATGAAGAGATTCATTTTGCCACTCAGAGCGAGGCATGTCAAATCTGCAAGCGAAGCTTCGGCGACGTGATGTTTGACGCCCATATTCCCGAGTTAGGGGGCTTTGGTCTCATCTGTCGCCATTGCTTCATATTTCGCGACTGTCGGCTGGGTGTGGGAAGCGGTCAGATGTATATATGGGGGTCAGACCGCTGGCAGCTTGTAGCAGGGGGAAAAGAGTAAGATGAGCACACGCCCGGGGCTCCACCCGGCCTAATCGTCCTCGCGGAGGGCTTCTTGGCGCTCCGCCTTGTCCCCCTTGTCGTCGGTGATCGCTACGAGTAGGGGCTCGGGGCTGCCGCGGAGTGGTGGCGGTGTTGACGATGCCGAGGTCGATCGACGCCTGGCCGCGCTCGTCGGCGAGGAGGAGGGAGATGCGGAGCAGGTGGCTGATGAGCCTGGGGATGCCCCGGGTGACGCGCAGGAGCTGGGCGCGGGCCTCGGGCGTGATCATG
>NZ_JACCSO010000170.1 GCF_013812955.1 Nannocystis sp.
GGCCGGCGCGCTGAAGATCCGCCTGCTGCAGACCGGCCAGGAGACGACCTGCGCGTTCTGCTTCCCGGTCGAGGAAGCCGAAGCGGCGATCGGTCGCAAGATCGAGCTGCAGCACTTCGGCTGGATGCCGAGCGGGAAGGTGCGGCACCCGGGCATGATCCGGTTCCGCCCCGACCTGGAGGACGATGAGTTGCCACCGCCGCCAATGACGGTGCCGGTGATCGGGCGCATGACCTGTAGCTGGATGCGGAACTACGGTGCGATGGGCGACGAGAAGTTGATCGCGGCGGTCGCCTCGTTGAAGAAGCAGTCTGGCGACGCCTACGAGCGAGCGATCGCCAACAACGGAGACGTGGCCGACCACCTGGAGCGCGCTCGCGGCATTGCCGCCCGCCGTGGCCTGGTCGGCCAGGCATGACCAACGACCGAAAGGACCGGATGGAGATTCGCAACCCCCACTTGCCGGCGAGCGAGGCGCAGATGAAGCGCATCGACACGCTGCTCGTGAGGCTGGGCAACACCGACACGCTCGACTCGCCGAGTCCGCGCAGCATCGCGTACAAGGCGCTGAGCGACGGCCTGACGAAGGGTCAGGCGTCCAACTGGATCGACAAGCTGATGGAGCTGCCGATCCCGGAGCCCGACGGCGACCTGAAGATCGTCGTGGAGCACTTGCGCAAGCAGGCGGCCGCAGGCAAGGCCGGGGAGTTCGGGCTAAGCCTGCTCGGCCAGTTCGACAAGTACGGCAGGTTGAGCGAGAAGCAGATCGCGTGCGTGCTGAAACGCATCAAGCCCGAGACGAACTCGATCGCGGTGCCGTTGGTGATCGCCTGATGATGGACTGGTTGCCATGATGCGCACGGCTGCTGATATGTTGCCCAAGTACGCGGACTCGGTCCCCGCGTGGTCGGTCATGGTCATAGGCGCAACGGCTCGCTCCGGCGGGCCGTTCGTCTGTCCGGACTCGTATGCTCGGCCGGTGGCGATGAAGCTCGAACGACCATGCCTGACGTCCCGTTGCCCGGAGTACGCCGTGCCAGGTGAAAGCCGGTGCCAGGAGCACCAGGCCGAATGGGAAGCGCAGCGCCGCGCGGACCCGAACCTGACCGGCCGGCGCGGCACGACAGCCGAATGGCGCCGAGCCCGTGGCCTGAGCCTCTGGCGGCACAAGCGGACGTGCCAGGACTGCGGACTGACCGAAGCCCAGCTGCGGCTGGTGAACGGCCGGCTCGAGGTCCATCATGTCGACGGCGACGCCACGAACAACCGGCAGTCGAACCTGGTGCCGTTGTGCAGTCTCGGCTGCCATCGCAGGGCCGGACTGAGGTAGAGTGATCGTATGACCACGGAACCCGGCGCGAAGATCAAAGGCCAGATGACCGTGCAGGACTGCATCGACGTCGCCGAGACCGACGCCGACGGGCACAAGACCAAGCCGCAGCCCGAACCGCAGCCCGAACCGTCGACCGCACGAAGCGCGAACGGTGCTGCACTGAACGCGCACCATCGTCGTTCGATGACTGCCGCCCAGATAGTTGCCTGCCGACTGAGGGAGACCGAATGACCGTAGAGCAGATTGGCATGATCGGAGCGATCGTGTACGCGCTGGCGGGCATCTGCCTGTTCGCCCTGCTGGTGCTGTCCGTCATGGTCTGCGACCGCTGCCGCCGTCGGCGGCAAGCGGACGAGATCATCGTGGAGGTCCTGAACGGCGCCGTAATCGTGGAGGTCCTGAACGACGTCGGCGACGAGGTCGACGGCGAGGTCTTCTCGCAGCAGATAGTCGACGAGGTCGAGGACTTCGTTCGGAGGACGGCCCGATGGAACTGACGCCTGACGGAGCACCTGTCATCGCCTCAGGGGTTGAAGCCAAGTCGGAGAAGACCGCCGAGGAGCTGCTCGCCGAGAAGGTGAAGCAGGAAGTCCACGGCCGCATCGCTCGCCGCAAGGCGTTGCGCCAAGCCGGCGCCGACATCGAACCGTCGTCCGCCGACCTGGCCGCCAAGCTCGACAGGGGTCTGGCTGCACGCGAACGCCAGGTGCAGTCGAACCACCGGGCTCGAGGAGCTGTCAGCCGCTCGACGGTCAAGAACGCCGTCGCCAGCAAGACCAGGCGGGACGACGCGTGATGACCCGCGCTGAGCCGAGCACGGCCAAGGCGCACGCTCGCTGGAAGAAGCACCGCGCGGAGAAGAAGGCCAAGGTGGCGGCATGAGCCCGCGCGCTCCGTCCCCGGACACCGCACGGCGCGAGTACGTCGTGCTGCACTCGGATGCCCTCCTAGAGTGGCGAAGGATCGGCGAGGCCACTGGCTCCACCGACAAGCAGGCGATCGCCAGCGTTCTCGCCAACGATCCCGATGTGCCGCAGGACGGCACGTTCGTAGCGGTGCCCGCCCGGTCGTGGCGTCCCGTCCAGCGCACCGTGCAGCAGGTCCAGAAGGTGCTGTGGACGTGACCGACCAGCCCTACTCGTTCAGCCAGGCCAGGCAGGCCGCCGAGGCCGCGTCACGCGCCCAGCAGGCCGCCGAGGACGCGCTGCGCGTCGCCGTCCGTGACGCCGCAGAAGCCGAGCGTGCATACCGTCAAGCACTGAGCGAAACGATCTTGCGTCTACGCGCCGACGGTATGGCCGCG
>NZ_JACCSO010000223.1 GCF_013812955.1 Nannocystis sp.
CGACCTTCGCCGCGGCAGCGACCTTCGCCGCGGCAGCGACCTTCGCCGCGGCAGCGACCTTCGCCGCGGCAGCGACCTTCGCCGCGGCAGCAATGCTCGCCCCGGGAGCTTCGGCGTGACCCAGATCCTCGCATTCATCCTCCTGATCGGTCCCCTGATCTTCGTGCACGAGCTCGGCCATCTTTTGGCCGCCAAGCTGGTCGGCGTCAAGGTGCTGCGCTTCTCTCTCGGCTTCGGCCCCGCCTTCGCGCGCGTGCGCATCGGTGAGACCGAGTATTGCCTGGCCCCGATCCCGCTCGGCGGCTACGTGACGCTGCTCGGGCACTCGCCGGACGAGGTCGTCAATCCGCAGGAGGCCGACCGGGCGCTGCGCAACAAACCCCTGTGGGCCCGCTACCTGGTGCTGGGGGCCGGTCCGGCCTTCAACCTGATCCTGCCGCTGCTCCTCTACTTCGCGTTTTACCTCGGGCACACCGTGGTCGCGCCGCCGGTGATCGGCACGGTGCTCGACGACTCCGCCGCGGCCACCAGCGACCTGCAGCCGGGCGACCGCATCGTCGCCATCGACGACGACGACATCCACGCCTGGCAGGAGATGCAGGACCGCGTGCGCGTCGCCCCCGAGCAGGAGCTCCGGGTGCAGATCGAGCGCGACGGGGTCCGCTTCGACCGCTTCGTCACGCCGCGCAAGAACATCGTCAAGAACGCCGTGGGCGAGCCCGAGTCGCGCGGCCTGCTCGGCGTGTACCCGTGGTTCTATGCCCCGCAGATCGGCATCATCGACACCGCCTCGCCCGCGCATGCGGAGGGGCTCAGGACCGGGGACATCATCACCTCGGTCAACGGCGAGCCGGTCCAGACCGTCGAGCAGCTCGAGCGAGAGCTGGTGCGGGCCCGCGACGCCGCGCTGCGCCTGACCTACCTGCGCGCGCGCACGGCACCCGGCGAGTTCGGGCGCTACATGTGGTTCGAGTCGAACCACGCCCGCCTGCTGCCGCGCCACGAGAAGGGCCAGGCGATGGGCCTGCTGCCCGCCAACACCTTCATTCGCACGGTCGAGCCCGGCTCACCGGCGGCGACGGCGGGCATCGAGCCGGGTGACCGGGTGCTCGCGGTCGGCGAGCGCGAGGTGACCCGCTGGGAGACCGTCGCCGTGCTGCTCGAGCGCCAGGGCGAGCAGTCGACCGCGCTGACGGTGCAGTCGCCGGGCCAGGATCCGCGGGTCATCACGCTGCAGCAGCAGATCAAGCGCTATCAGGGCATCTACAAGCAGGAGCTGAGCTACCTGTGGTTCGGCGCCGAGCCCTATCACAGCCGCGACATCCCGCCGGCCGAGCCGATCCGCGGGCGCTTCACCTACGCGGTCTATGCGGCGGTGACCGAGACCGGCTCGATGCTGCAGATGATGTGGACCAGCCTGCGGCAGATGGTCACCCTCGAGCGCGGCGTCGACGAGCTCAGCTCGGTGGTCGGCATCTTCAATGTCGCCGGCACCGCCGCCCAGCAGGGCCCCGGGCAGTTCCTGCTGCTGATGGCGATGCTCAGCATCAACCTCGGGATCGTCAACCTGCTGCCGATCCCGATCCTCGACGGCGGCCACCTGATGTTCTTCACGATCGAGGCGCTGCGCCGGCGTCCGCTCAGCCAGCGCGCCCGCGAGATCGCCAGCGCGATCGGCCTCGTCATCATCCTCTTGCTCCTCCTCATCGCCCTGCGCAACGACGTGATGCGCTACATCCTCTGATGCCCGCGATCTGGCTGCTCGCGCTCGACACCTCGACCCCGCTGACCGCGCTCGCGCTCGGCAAGGTCGATCGCGAGCGCGCGAGCGGTGAGATGGTCGCCGGCGCCACCCACGACGACCAGGCCAGCCCGGCCTCGAGCCTGCTGGCCGCGCGCATCTCCGCGCTGTTGTCGGAGGCCGGCATCACCCCCAGGGACCTCGGCGCGCTCGCCTGCGGGGTCGGGCCCGGCACCTTCACCGGCACCCGCGTCGCCCTCGCCACCGCCAAGGGCCTCGCCTTCGCCCTGCCCTGCCCGCTGTTCGCGGTGCCCACGCTCGCCGCGGTGGCGGGCAGCGCGGCGGCAAACGGCCGGGTGCTGGCGCTGCTCGACGCTCGCCGCGCCGAGGTCTACGCCGCCGAGTTCGTGCTCGATCCTGCCGGTCCTCGTCGCGCCGGCCCGGACCGCTGCTGTTCGATCGAACAGGTACTTTTGAACATGGTCAATGGACCAGGTCTGCAGGTCATCGGCCCGGGCGTGGCGGTGCACGCCGCGGCGCTGACGACGGCCGGCTGTGTGCAGCTGCAACCCAGCGCCGGTGTGGAGGCGCAGGGCCTGTGGCGCGCCGCCGCCCTCGCCGCCCTCGAGGACCAGCCGGCCGACCTCGCTGCGGTCGACGCGGTGTACTTGCGGCCCAGCTATGCGGAGCTCGGCACCAATACGCCCCGGCGAGCGGCCCACCGCTCGCCCTTCGTCTGATCTTCAGCCGTAGGAGCGCAGGTCCGCCGGCGGCGCGCTGGCGAGGTACTGCTCCCACTTGCGGATCGTCAGCGCCTGGAACTCGTGCACGGCCGGGTTGAGCTCGGCGATCGGCGCGTTCCAGTGCTCGTTGTAACCCTGCTGTTCGGCCTCACAGGCCACCCCGTCCTCTTCCAGCAGCGGCTTGAACACGAGCGGCTTGGCGAGGCCGAGCACCGGCTCCATCACCCGCCGCGGCATCTTCAGCGGCAGGAACGGGACCTTGAAGCCGTCGAAGTAGAACAGGAAGAACGCGCGCGTGGTCTGCTCGTCGATCGGCAGGCAGAAGCACCAGTCCTTGATCTTCCCGTCCGTGTCCGACCACTGGTACGGGTACTGGTAGCAGAGCTTCATCGCGTTGACGTTGGTGCGCTCGCGGTCGACGAAGATGCGCATCAGCGGGCCGTCGGCCACCTTGGTGTCATAGGCGACGTGCACGTTGTCGCCCTCGACCCGCAGGTCCGTCAGCGTCGAGTCCGTGAACGGCCGGAACCTGCGGTGCAGATAGGCGTGGGTGAAGTCGCTGACGTTGTCGATGATCATCGAGTGGTGGGCCTTCCAGGTGAAGTCCACCAGCAGCTTGGCCCACGGGTTCGGGCCCTCGAGCTCGGGGATGTGCGGCATCGGCACGTGTGCGGCCCGCTCGGGCTCGCCGAAGAAGATCCACGCCAGGCCGTGGCGCTCCTGCACCGGGTAGTGGCGCAGCTTCACGTTCGGCAGCGGCTTGCCGAACAGCTCGTGCGGCACCTTGCACAGCTTGCCGCCGCCGTCGTACTCCCAGCCGTGATACGGGCACACGACGTTGCAGCCGTCGACCCGCCCGATCGACAGCTTGAGCTGGCGGTGCGCGCAGCGGTTCTCGACCGCGCGCAGCTGGCCGTCCTCGCCGCGAAACAGCGCGACCGAGCGCCGCCAGAACACGACCTCCACGACCTGCCCGACCTTGACCGCGCGGCTGTACTCGACCGGGTACCAGTAGTTGGGGTCGAGGCCGGCGGCGCGGACCTTTTGCCGGCGGTTCTTGGCCTGCTCGAAGCTCGGGGGCGGAGGACGACCGATGTGGACCAAAGGCTTGTTCATGGCGGCCTGGCGAGCTAGCTCGTGATGGTGGTGCGCTTGATCCGGCGGTAGCGGATGCGGCACGGGGAGGACGGCCCGGCGATGAGGTTGGTGTAATCGACCGGGTAGCTGGCGTCCTGCAGCTCGAACTCGAAGTTGCGCAGCAGGTGGCTCCACAGCGCGCGCAGCTGCAGCTGGGCGAAAACGATGCCCATGCAGCGGTGGCGGCCGGCGCCGAAGGCGATGTGCCCGTAGGGCGACTTCTTGTCCTCCTCGCGGCCGGGGCCGTAGCGGTCGGGGTCGAAGCGCTGGGGCTCGGCGAAGATCTCGGGGATGCGTCCGCTGACCGCCGGCGACGCGAACAGCATCGCGTTCGCGGGCACGTTGTAGCCGCCGAACTCGAAGTCCTTGAGCACGCGCCGCATCACCAGGTGGATCGGCGGGAACATGCGCAGGGCCTCCTTGATGGTGCCCTCGAGCAGCTTCATCTGGTTGAGGTCGTCGTAGGTGAGGGTCTCGCGATCGCCGAGGATCTGCCGCTGCTCCTCGATCAACCGCCTCGCGATGTGCGGGTGCTGGCCGAGCAGGATCGCGATCCACGAGAAGGTGACGCCGCTGGTGTGATGGCCGGCGAACATGATCGTCAGGATGAGGCCCGTGATCTCGTCCTCCGTCAGCGCGCGGCCGTCGGCGTAGCGGGCCTCGACCAGGGTCTGAAGGATGTCCTCGTGCACCTGCGGGTCGCGGCGCCGCGCGTCGATGATGCGGCCGATCAGCTCGCCCATCTTCACCCGCGCCCGATCGCGCCGGCGCATCGACGGCAGCGGCAGGTACGGCGCAAAAAAACTGACCACGTTAATCCCGCCCTCGAGGTCGTGGTAGAGCTGTGAGAACTCCTTGCTGAGGTTGTGGCGCATCTTCTCGCCGAGCAGGCAGCGCGTCGAGGTGTAGAGCGTCACCTCGTTGCCGACGTCGAGCATGTTGACCACGCCCTCCTGGCCCCACTTGCCGAAGGTGTGCTCCGCCTCGGCGACGAAGCCCGCCGCGTAGCTGCGCAGCCGCGAGTCGCGCAGCGCCTGGTGGAAGAAGCCGAGCTGCTCCTTCATGATGTGCGGCTCGGCGTCGTAGGCGATGCCCTTGCCGAACACCGGCGTCATCAGCTGGTACGCCTCGCGCTGGCTGACCTCGTCGTCGCGCATGCGAAAGTACCGCTCCTGCGCCGCGTGACCGGTCATCGCCACGCCGAGCGTGCCGGGCATGCGCAGGCAGAACAGGTCGCCGAACATCGCCCGTCCGCGGCGCATCATGTTGACCGGGTCGGTGCGCAGCTCGACGGCGTGGCCGACCCACGGCAGGCCGCCGGGCAGCATCGGCGGCAGCCCCGGGGTGTCGAGCTTGAGCGGTTGCAAGGTCGACCACAGGGTCGACGCCGTCTGCTTCACGGTCTCCGGTACTGCGAACATCGCCGCGCACGGTATCCGAGCGGCCGCGAAGCTGTCCATGCGCGACCCGGGCGAGTGCGTGAGGGAAATCCAGCGCACACGCGGCAAACTCGGCGCGGCTGCGGGCGAGCGCAGGCTACACACGTGAGCGCATGTCAGCGCTCGTGCTTCCGACCGCCGTGTCTCTCTCACAGCTCGCGCTCGCCCTGCTCGGCTACAGCGGCTTCTTCATCGCCTTGCTGGTGGCAGCGCGCCTGCTGCCCGGTCGACGTGTGCTTGGGTTTGCGCAGCCGGACGGCCAGCGCAAGCACTACCTGCTGAACGGCATGAGCCTGTTTGTCCTCACTCACATGCTTGTGATCGCGGCCACACTGGTGCTCGGAGCCTCTCTCGCGCCGCTGGTGACCACCTGGTTCTGGCCCTTGTTCGCGGCGGCGAATCTCTTCTCGGTCGGCTGGTCGCTGCTGCTGTACCTGCGCGGCCGCGCTCGCGCCGGCCAACCCACCACGCGCGGCTTCGTCGGCTTTGTCCGCGACTTCTGGATGGGCGTCGAGCTCAACCCGACCTGGCGCGGCGTGGACCTCAAGGTCTTCGCCTACCAGCCCTCGCTGATCGGCCTCGGCCTGCTGGTGGCGGCCTTCGGTCACGCCCAGTACGCCGAGCTCGGCCACCTCACCCCGCAGATGGCGCTCTACCAGGCCTGCTGGTGGCTGTACCTGTTCACGCACTACCGCGACGAGGCCGGCGTGCTGTCGATGTACGACGTCATCGCCGAGAAGTTCGGCTTCATGCTGGTGTGGGGCGACCTGGTGCTGGTGCCCTTCTTCTACTGCACCGCCGGCTGGTACCTGCTCGCGCAGACCGAGCCGATGTCGACGCCCGCGCTGCTGCTGCTCGCCGCCGTCTTCAGCCTCGGTCTGTGGATCTTCCGCGGCGCCAACAAGCAGAAGCACAGCTTCAAGATCGACCCGACCGTGAAGATCTGGGGCGCCCCGGCGCGGCTGCTCGGCGGGCGCCTGCTGGTCTCCGGCTGGTGGGGCCTCGGCCGCAAGATCAACTACACGGGCGAGCTCACCGTGTACTTCGCGATCGCCGCGACCGCCGGCCTCGGCCACCTCGGCCCCTTCCTCGTCCCGCTGTGGCTGCTCTCGCTGCTCGTGCACCGCGCCTGGCGCGACGAGCAGCGCTGCAGCGCCAAGTACGGCCCGCTGTGGCAGGAGTACTGCAGCGTGGTGCCGGTCCGCATGCTGCCCCTGCCCGGCCTCGGGCTCCTGCGGCGCCTGTTCGGTCGCGGCTGAGCTGTCACTCGACCGGCGGCGAATCCCCGCACTTCGCCGCCGCCTTCGCGATCCACGGGTCGAGTCGCGGGTCGGCGAGCTGGAACTTCCTGACCGCCGCGAACACCTGGCCGACGTGGAACTCGCAGGTGTACTGCATGGTCGGCACGACGGCGGGCAGGAGGCTCGCGCCGAGCTCGACGTAACACGCTCGCGTGACCTCGGCGAGGCGCGCGCGCGACCAGTCGTTGTCGATGCGCTCGAGCTCCTCGACCGCCGTGCCGCAGCGAAACGGGACCTCATGGGTGCGCGTGTCGATGTTCTTGCGGGCCTCGGCGATCGCCGCCTTCGCGCGCGCGGCCGCGTCGACCTCCTTGCACAGGGCCTCGGCGCGGGCCTTCGCGTCCGCCGAGACCCGCTCCGCGGTCATGCCCAGGTCGAAGCAGCGGCCCTCCGGGGCCCCGCCCTTGTCGCGGATCCCCTCGAGCTCGAGCATCGCCGAGGCCAGCATCTGCGCGAACAGCTGGCCGCAGCGCTGCTTCACGTCCGTGTCCTTGAGCTCGATGAAGTGACAGGTCGACAGCGCCTCCTCGCGGCGCTCGCCGGTCGCCAGCGCCGCCTCGATCTCGCGCACGACCTCCTGGGCGTAGTTGCGATCCTTGATCGCATCGCTGCAGCGACGGACCTCGTCGCAGCTGCGCTTCTCGGCGCAGGCCAGCGCCTCCTGCTCGGCCGCCGGATCGCTGCCGGACTGCGAGCGGCAGGCGGCGAGCGTGCGCTCCCGGGCCTCCTTGAGGTGGCTGCGCTGCTCCGCCGGCGCGCACGCGATCTGCTGGTCGACGATGGTCACGCAGCGGTCGCTGCCGGTGCAGGCCGGCACCGCCACGCTCGGCGCCAGGAGGCTCAGGACAAGCAGCGAGGGCCGGATCGTGCGCATCATCGTCTTACGCTGAAACATACGCCCTGTGCCCCGGCCTGACAAAGGGCCGCGGCCCACCAGCCTCCGGCCCGGGCTGTTTGCGCTGCTATTTACGCCGCTATTTACGCCGCGACCCGGGCTTCGCCGCGGCCGGCCTCGCCTCGCCCTTGCCCTGCGCAGCGCCCGGCTTCCAGGCGACGTCGTGACGCACGCCGACGTAGCTCGGGAACCGCGGCACACCGCCGTCGCTGAGCTCCTGGTAGCGGAAGGTGATGATGCTGCCGACCGGCGGCGGGGCCCCGCGCTCCGCATCGCTGAGGCCGGTGCCGACCGCGAAGCGGGTGCCGTCCTGCAGCTCGACCAGCAGCGCACCGACGCGACCCTTGTGCCGACCGGCGCCGTCCTGATAGCCGAGCACGCGCGCCTCGCTGTCGAAGAAGCTCTTGACCTTGAGCAGGCTGTGCGATCGCCCGACCTCGTAGGTCGAGGCCGGACGGCGCAGCATCAGGCCCTCACCGCCGAGCGCCTCGACCCGCGCGAGCTCGCTGCGCAGGTGGTCGACGCCGCGACACGGCTCGTGCGCGAGCGCCCGCGCGAAGGCCGGGCGCTCGCGGTCGATGAAGGAATGGTAGTGCTGCACGCGGGCCTCGAAGGCGCCGCCGTGGCCCGGCGCGTCGAACACCAGGAACTTGATCTCCCGCCACGCCTCGCTCTGGTCCTGCCGCCGCACGATGCTGACCGTCCGCTGAAACGCCTTGCGGTCCAGCCACAGCTCGCCGTCGAGCGCGAACTTCGGCAACCCCGCGGTGAACCACGCCGGCGCGTAGTAGCGATTGCCGAGCCGCGAGACGAACTGCTCGCCGTCCCAGTAGGCGCGCACCCCGTCGAGCTTCTCGCTCATCCACCAGCCCGCGAGGTCGACCTCGCTGTCCCACACGTGCGCGAGCAGCAGCGGCGGCGCGCTGGACTCGGCGGCCTCGGCCTCCGGCGAGCTGTCCCCGGAGACAGCTGGTTTGCCGGCCCGCTTCACTGCCGGCGGCGCCGCCTCGCCACCGACCCGCGCCGCCTCGGCCGCCTCGCCGCGCAGCTTCTTCAGGTGCTTGCAGCTGCGCCGCTCCGGCCCCGCCGACTGGTTGCGCCACGCCGGGCAGCTGCACGAGTACACCCCGCCGATGTTCTTGAGCACATAGGGTTTGGAGCCCGAGCCCTGCATCTCAAACGTCTCGCCGTCCGCCAGGTCCTGCATCACCCGGAGGGTAGGGCCTTCGTTGCCTCTACGGGAGATCGGGCACGAGCGCGACCAGCTGCGGCACGCCGAAGCCGTCGCCGCTGAGGAGGCTGCGCTTGAAGGCCAGCACCGCGAGGCGCGGGGTCGCGCGCTCCAGCAGCGCGTAGCCGCGCCCGAGCAGCCCCCACTCCTTGCGGCCGATCCGGCCGTCGAACACGCAGGCGACCGCCAGCATCTGAATGGCGATCCGGCGCTGCCTCGGCGCGAGCTCGCGCATCAGGGCCAGCGCCCGCACCGAGTCGTCGAGGTGCTCCGCCTCGCAGTCGCCGACCCGCTCGCGCAGCGCGTCGATCAGCTCGACCAGGTTGGGGTGAAAGTCGGAGCTGCCGACCACCGCGACGGCGATCGCCCGAAACAGGGCCTCGCGCAGCGCGGGCGAGACCTCGTCGGTCTGCGCCACCAGGCACTCGATCACCTCGTGCGCGGCCGAGGGCCCGATCGCCCGCAGCCGCGCCTCTCGCAGCGCCCGGCGGCACACGAAGGCGTCCCAGGTCGCCGTGATCGGCACCGCGACGAAGGGGATCCAGCTGCGAAGGCCCGCGCGCCCGAAGGCCCGCACCAGCAGCTTGCGCAGCACGAAGTTGCTGACGCTGACCTTGGCCTTGTAGACGATCGTCGCCAGGACCAGGCGAAACCGCGACGCCTCGCGCCGCGGGTCGATGCCGAACATCGGCCGCGGCGGGTTCGGGATCTCGAGCGCCGCCCGGGCCAGCACCGCCGCGAAGATCTCGTCCTCGCTGTCCGCGCTGCTGCTCCCGTCCTCGGCGCGAAACAGCACCACCCCGGCCGCCTCCGCCAGGCGGTGCACCGAGATGATCGCGTTCCAGTAGATGAAGCCCAGCTCGACGATCGCCACCGGCAACGCGGTCAACAGCGTGATCCCGGTGTAACGCAGCCAGTGGCCCCAGTCGGCCTCGGCCGGCTCGTCGCCCAGCAGCGGCCGCGCGAAAATGCTGACCAACGCGCCCAGCGTCGCCGCGAAGGCCCCCGCCGCCGCCGCGCGCAGCACCGCGTTGCGCTCGATGCGGCGCAGCGTCTGCCGCTCCGCCGGGTTCAAGTAGTGGACCGCGTCGCCCGGCTGCGGCCGCACGGCCATGCCGGCCCGCCGCTTGAAGTAGCGCACCGCGAGCCGCTCCACCCGCTTGCGCTTGCCGAGGCGGTCGCGCTCGGCCGCGAGGTTACGCGTCGGCTGCGGGTCCTTCATGCGGGTCTGCGGCACCACGGCCGCATCCGCGGCGCGCGGGATTGTGACCGTGTCCGCGGCGCGCGGCACCGAGACCGCGTCCGTGGCGACCGGCAAATTGACCGCGTCCGCGGCGAGCTGCTTCGCGCCCGCGTCCTCGCCCGCTGCCTGCGACGCCGACACGCCGGCATCATACAGCACTATCCTCGCCGACCATGCCCTCCGCGCCGCTCCCGAAGCTCGAAGCGCTCCTCACCGCCCTCGACGGCCTCTCCTTCAGCGAACGGATCCGCGAGGCGACGGCCCTGGCCCGCGGCCACGCGGACGACCCCGCCCTGCCCGCGCAGCTCGCCCAGCTGCTCTCGAGTGAGCACTACCCGGCCCTGCTCGCGGTCGAGATGGCGCAGGCCGTCGGCCACCAGCCGACCATGACCGCCGCCCTGCAACACCGTTCACTCGGCGTCCGCCGGCTCGCCGCCGACTATCTCACCCGCGTGCTCGACCCTGTCCCCGAGGACATGTCACGGCGGGTCCACGCCCTCGCCCCGGCGCTGCGTCGCGCGCTGCTCAAGGGCCTCGTCCAGCACCGCCAGCGCCTGGTCGCGCGCGCGCTGTTCCCCGAGATCCTGGCCCGTTACGGCCCGCGCGAGGCGGCCACATTGTTACCTGTCCTTGAGGACAGCACGCTGCGGGCCCACCTGCCCGCGCTCACCCACGCGGTCGGCAACTGGCGAGGCCTCCTGCTGCGCCACCCCGAGGTCGTACGAGAGCAGCTGCTCGCCGAGCTGGCAGCGGCCGCCCCGCGCGAGCGAGCCGGTGTGTGGCTGCAGCACGCCGGGCTGGTCCATGCTCTGGCCGAGCTGCGGGGCGCCGACCTTCTCGACCTGCTCGAGCGCTTCGGCGACGTCTGCCCTGTGGGGCTGCTGTGGCCGCGTCTCGGCGATCTCGCGCGCATCGATGCGGCGCGGCTGATCACGGTGCTCGAGCTCCCCCAGCTGCGCGACCAGGCGAGCCGTCAGGGCCTGCCGCGGCGGCTGCTCAATCAATTGCCGCGCTTCTCCGCCGAGCAGCGGGTGCGCCTCGGCCGGCTGATCGCCGCGCGCCCCGAGCTGCTCGCGCCCCTGCTGCTGCGGGTCGCGCCCGGGCAGCGCGAGGCCCTCGTCGACGCCGTCTACATCGACCAGGAGCGGGCCCAGCGGCTGTGGCCCGACGTCTTCCTCGACGCGCTGCCGACCGCCATGCAGCGCCGCGAGGCCGCGCGTATGCTCGAGCTCCCGGTCGTCAAGGCCGACCCCGAGCGCGTGCAGGCGCTCGCCGCCTACCTCGACTTCGCCGCCGCGCAGCCGATCCTCGCGCCGAAGCTACGAGCCGCCGACGCCGACGAACGCGGCCGCGCCGTCGCCCGCACGATCGCCTGCGC
>NZ_JACCSO010000251.1 GCF_013812955.1 Nannocystis sp.
GGTGACGAGCGCGTCGACGCGGGCGTCGAAGCGGATCATCGCGCCGGCGGAGGCGAGGTGCTCGCGCATCGCCGTGATCACCCGCGGCAGTCGGTTGGTGCCGATGTGCGGCCGCGCGTCGACCAGGATGTCGGCCGGCGCCCCGTAGCTGCGCAGCGCCTCGAGCACCAGCCGCACCGGCCCGCGCTTGCTCGCCCGCGTATACAGCTTGCCGTCGGAGAAGGTGCCCGCGCCGCCCTCGCCGAAGCAGTAGTTGCTGTCGGCCACCAGCTCGCCGCGCTGGCTCAGGCTGGCGAGGTCGTGCCGGCGGGCCCGGACCTCGCGGCCGCGCTCGAGCACCAGCGCGCGGATGCCCGCCCGCGCGAGCCCCCACGCGCAGAACATGCCCGCCGGTCCGGCCCCGACGATCACCACGGCTGGCTCTTCGGACATGCTTGTAAGGACAGGCGGAAGTTGCTCGGTTGGTAGCTCGAGCTTGTCGTCGAGGCGCAGCGCGAGCTCGACGTGCACGCGGACCTTGCCGCGGCGGGCGTCGATCGATCGGTGGACGATCTCGACGCTGCGCACGGAGGCCTCGGGCAAATGGGCGGCGGTGGCGCCCGCGCGGCGCAGGGCCGCCGGGTCGAGCAGCGCGTCCGGGTGCAGGTCGACGCGCACGATGAGAGGAGCTTGCATGGTCAATCGCTGGCCTTCACGCGCTTGACCACGGTCGCGGGGTCGCTGCCGGGCAGGCCCTGGCTGAGGACGGCGCGCTCGCCCGCGGGCTTCCAGGGCACGGCGAGGCCGTCGCCGAGGGCCATCGTGACCCCGCCGACGATCTGCCCGATCGCGCCCATGCCCACGAGGTTGATCTTGTCGGTGTGGTCACCGGGGCGGTGGTAGTCGCTGTGCACGCCGGTGAAGAAGAACAGCACCGGGATGTCCTTGCGGTAGAAGCTGGCGTGGTCGCTGCGGGTCGCCACGCTGCTCTCGTAGAGGATCTCCAGGCCGGCGGTCCCGACCTGGTCGAGCAGCGGCATCCAGGCGTCGCTCGAGCCGAGGCCGCCGATCGCCAGGCCCTTGGGTCCGAGGCGGCCGACCATGTCGAGGTTGACCATCGCCACCACCCGCTTCAGGTCGAAGGGCGGGGCCTCGGCGAGGGCCTTCGAGCCGAGCACGCCGAGCTCCTCGCCGGCGAAGTTGACGAACACGATCGTGCGCTGCGGTGCGCGCCCGCTCTGCTTGTAGGCGCGCGCCAGCTCGAGCACCATCGCGGTGCCGCTGGCGTTGTCGTCGGCGCCGTTGCAGATGCCGTCGACGGCCTTGTCGCTGCGGGCCTCGCTGCACTGGCCGAGTCCTTGCTGGCCGATGTGGTCGTAATGCGCGCCGATCAGCACGATCTCCTGTGCACGATCGGAGCCGGGCAGGCTCGCCAGCACGTTGGGCACCAGCGTTTGCACCGGCTCGATGGCGACCGACAGGGCCAGCTCCAGGCCCGGCAGGGGGCCAGAGCGCGGCACGCGGGCGCGGTCGATCTCCTCCTGGAGTCGGGACAGCTTGCGCTTGCCGAGCAGCTTGTCGGCGCTCTTCCACTTGATCTGCACGACCGGGATCGGCAGGGCCTCGCCGAGCACGCCGGCGCCGCCGTCCAGGGTCGGCAGGGCGTCGGCGTCGCGCTCCTCGGGCGAGACGAAGCTACGCGGGCCGCGGACCGCGATCACGCCGATCGCTCCGGCCTTGGCGAGCCGCTCGACCTTGGTCTTGAGCCCGCCCTCGGCCATGCCGAAGCGCGGCCCGGGCAGGTTGGCGGCCTCGCGCATCAGCCCGCCGACGATCTTCTGCAGGTCGAACTCGAGGGTCAGCGGATCTTCCGGCAGCGGCCACACCTTGGCCAGGTTCTCGGGCGGCAGGAAGGACTCGAGCATCGCCGTGAGCCGGAGCCGGGCGCCCTCGTGGAGCTTGCGCAGCCCGGCCAGGTCGGCGGCCGCCTTGAGCGGGGCCGCGGCGTCGCTGAACTGTTGGGCGTCCTGCTGCAGGCGCTTGAACAGGACCATCGGGTCCGGTCGTCCCGGCGCCTCGAGCAGCACGAGGGCGACCTTGCCCTGGAGATCGACCCCCGCGAGATCGTCGTAGGCGGGTGCGGCGGCGGTCTTCCCGTCCTTCTCCTCGAGCTCGGATCTCGCCGCGTATCCGACGAACACCAGCTCGCCGCGCACGGTCCCCGAGCCACTCTGTGGCAACGCCACGAATTGATCGACGGCAATCGACGTCGTCTTTTTGCCGCGCCGCAGCTCGAGCCCGGGCGCCTGCGTGAGCCGTGCCCCCGTCCGCAATGGGAAGTCGATCGCAAAGCTGGAGCCGATCGGCACCAGCCCCAACTCGCCGTAACGCTGCGCCAAAAACTCCGCGGCGCGCCGCAGGTCGGGACTCAGGGTGTAGCGGCCATGAAAGTCGTCGTCGGCGAGAAAGCCGATGTCCGCGGCCATTCGTCCGGTGTCGAGCGCGAGCGCCTGCGGCCGCGCCGGCGTGGCCGCGGGCGCGGAC
>NZ_JACCSO010000268.1 GCF_013812955.1 Nannocystis sp.
GCTGTACGCCGGCTTGTAGTCGGTGAAGCCGACCTCGGAGCGATCATCGGGGAGCTTGGTCATCGGAGCTCACGGTGGGGCCACATGCCCGTGGAAGGGCCCGCAGCATACACCGCCGCGCCCGCAGGGTGCGCCGTGAAGTGTCCGCACACGCCCGCAGAGCCAGCCGTGAATTGCCGACCTGGTGCCGACCTGATGCCGCGCACAACCCGCCCCACGCCGATGTGGCCCTCGTCCGCCGGCAGCACGGTCGGCCACGGGTAAAACCCGCGGTGGCGGCGCCGGAAGTGCGGGCGTCCCGATGATCCAAAGGCCCACGTCGTCGCGGACTCGGGGCGCTTCAGCCGACGAAACCTACGATTGCGCCGGCGTCCCGAGCATGCCGACCATCATGCCGAGATACGCGTCGCCCGAGGGATCGACGACCGTGCGGCCAGCGAGCGACCTCCCAACCACCGTGGTCGTCAACTCCCGGCGATAACGGGGCGGCCGGCTGCGTATCCTCGAGGTCGTCAGTGACCCCGACGATATCGCGCGCATTCTCCACGGTGCCCGGATTCCGCCGCCGCCACTGCGGCCTCGATCCCCCGCCCAGGCATGCCCGGACCCTCATCCGTGGACTTGCGGCGGCTCCCCGGAAAACGCATTTTTCCACCAACTGGCGGCGTTCGAGGCGCATCACGACGCCGCCTGGACGGTGCGCGGGCCCGTGCCTCCCGGAATATCGAGAGTTCGCACCGCAACGCGAGCTCGTCGTGCTATCGATCTTCGATGCAAGTTGCCATGCGTCCGAGTGGGCTGTCGGCGGTTGGTTCTCTCCCGTGGGGGACGCACTTCTGTCAGTTCTATGGAGACCGCAACGACCTCGCCGACTCGCTCGTCCCGTACTTCAAGGCGGGGATCGACGCGAACGAGAAGTGCCTCTGGGTGACATCGGCGCCGCTCCGGGCCGAGGACGCCAAGGCAGCGCTCCGGCAGGCCGTCCCCGACCTCGACGCCCGGATCCAGCGCCAGCAGGTCGAGATCCTCGATCACGACGCCTGGTACACCAAGACCGGAAGGGCCGACGCGGAGGCGACGCTCCGCGGCTGGGCCGATCGTGAGCAGCAGGCGTTGAGCGAAGGCTTCGCCGGGCTGCGGCTCACGGGCAACACGTACTGGGTCGAGCGCTCCGACTGGCAGGGCTTCGTCGACTACGAGTCGCGCGTGTCGGCCACGTTCGCCGGACGCCACATCATCGGGCTCTGCAGCTACTGCCTCAGCCGCTGCCAGGCCCAGGATGTCCTCGACGTCGTGGCGAACCATCAGTTCGCCCTGACGCGGCGCGAGGGCGCGTGGCACATGCTCGAGAGCGCGTCGATGGCGACGGCCAAGAGCGAGCTCGCGCGCCTCAACGAGGTGCTCGAGCAGCGGGTGCTCGAGCGCACGCTCGAGCTGCAGCGCGCCGTCCAGGCGCGCGACGAATTCCTCTCGGTCGCTTCGCACGAGCTCAGGACGCCGATCACGTCCATCCAGCTCTACGTGCAAGGCATCGCTCGCGCCCAGGACGCCGGATCCCTCTCGCCGGAGCAGGCCGCGCTTCGTCTGCGCCGCGTAAACGACCAGTGCGGGCGGCTCGACAAGCTCGTGAACAACCTCCTCGACGTCTCCCGCAGCGACGGGAAAGAGCCCACGCTCAGGCGCGAGTCCCTGGATCTCGCGGAGCTCGTCTCGAGGACGGCGGATCGGTTCGCCGACGAGCTCGCGCGAGCGCGCTGCCGCGTCTCCTTCGACGCGCCGGAGCCCGTCCTCGGGAGCTGGGACGCGATGCGGATCGAGCAGGCGGTCTCGAACCTGCTCCAGAACGTCATCCGCTACGCGCCGGCCTCGAACGTGGCGATCGAGGTCATGCAGGACGGACCGGACGCGCGACTCGCCGTCCGCGACGACGGTCCCGGCGTCGCGCCGGCGGACCACGCACGCGTCTTCGAGCGCTTCGCGCAGGCCGAGAGCCCTCACTTCAAGGGCGGCTTCGGGCTCGGACTGTGGATCGTGAAGCAGGTCGCCGAGGCGCACGGCGGGAGCGTCACGCTCGCCAGCGAGCCGGGGGCGGGCGCGGCGTTCGTGATGAGGTTGCCGCGTGGGTGAGCTCGCTCCGGCCGGAGCCTCCATCCTCATCGTCGACGACGATGAAGGGATCCGGGAGGCGCTCGGCATGGCCCTCGACGACGCCGGCTACTGCAGCGGCGCGGCCGCGGACGGTGCCGAGGCGCTCGCGTGGCTCGAGACCCATCCGGCGCCGCGCGTGATCCTCCTCGACCTTCAGATGCCCGTGATGGACGGCTTCGAGTTCCGGGCGCGTCAGCGGGCGCATCCTCGCCTCGCCGCGGTCCCGGTGATCGTCTTCACGGCCGCGGCTCACGGTACGGCCGAGCGGGTCGAGGCGCTCGGCTCGGCGCTCGTGATGAAGAAGCCCTTCGATCTCGATCGCATGCTCAGCACGATCGCGGAGATCGTCGCGACGTGAGGCTCGCGACGAGATGACGGCCCCGAGCCGCCACCTCGCCGGCGAAGGCGAGATGGGCAAGCTGATCCGGTCGATGGACTGGTCGACGAGCCCGCTCGGCCCGATCGACTCCTGGCCGCACAGCCTGCGCACCGCCGTCAGCTTGTGCCTCGCTTCGACCTTCCCGATCAACCTCATCTGGGGACCGAAGCACGTCCAGATGTACAACGACGGGTACTGGCCGCTCTGCGGGACGAAGCACCCGCACGCGATGGGACAGGACTATACCGAGTGCTGGGCCTCTGCGTGGCCCGTCATCGGCGACGCCTTCGCCCGCGCGCTGACCGGAGAATCCACGTTCCTCGAGAATCAGCGGATGTTCCTGGACCGCAAGGGGTTCCTCGAGGAGACGTTCTTCACCTTCTCGTTCAGCCCGATCCGGGACGAGACCGGCGGCATCGGCGGCCTCTTTCACCCGGTCACCGAGGTGACGAGCAAGATGCTCAGCGAGCGACGGACCCGCGCCCTGCGTGATCTGGCGCTCCGGACGGCGAAGGCGAGGAGCGTCCGCGAGGTCTTCGTGGTCGCCGCGCAGTCGCTACAGGAGCACGACCTCGACGTCCCGTTCGCGCTCGTCTACGCGCTCGACGCGGACGGCAGCCGGGCGACCCTCGCGGCCCTGGTCGGCCTCGCGTCCGGAAGCGCAGCGGCGCCCGAGGCGATCGACGTCGATCGCGAGGCCGCGCAGGGATGGCCGCTCGCGGAGGCGCTGCGAGCAGGCGGTCCGCTCCATGTGCAGGAGCTGGAGCGCCGCCACGGTCGTCTCGTCGCCGGTCCGTACCCGGAGGCGCCCAGCGCTGCGGTCCTGGTGCCGATCACACCCGCCGGCTGCGAACGGGCCCGCGCGGTCATCGTGTTCGGCGTCAGCTCGCGGCTCGAGCTGGACGATCCATACGCCGCCTTCTTCGAGCTCGTCGCGGCCGCGATCACAGCGGCGATCGCCAGCGCCAGCGCCTACGAGGACCAGCACCGGCGCGTCGAAGCGCTCGCGGCGCTCGACCGGGCGAAGACCGCGTTCTTCAGCAACGTGAGTCACGAGTTCCGGACGCCGTTGACGCTCATGCTGGGGCCGGTCGAGGACTTGCTCGCCGGCGCTCACGGCGAGCTCGCGGGCGCTCAGCAAGAGCAGCTGAGGATGATCCGGCGCAGCTCGCTGCGCCTCCAGAAGCTGGTGAACGCGCTCCTCGACTTCGCCCGGATCGAAGCGGGGCGGCTCCAGGCGTCGTACGAGCCCGTGGACCTCGCCGCCCTCACGCGCGACCTTGCGAGCGCGTTCCGCTCCGCCGTCGAGCGAGCGGGTCTCGAGTTCGTGGTCGACTGCCTGCCCGTCGGTGACGTTCACGTCGACCGCGACATGTGGGAAAAGATCGTGTTCAACCTGCTGTCGAACGCGCTCAAGTTCACGTTCGAGGGGCGGATCGAGGTCGCGCTGCGCCCGGCACCCCACGGCGTGTCGCTGCGCGTGTGCGACACGGGCGTCGGCATCCCACCGGAGCATGTGCCGCGCCTCTTCGAGCGGTTCCACCGGGTGCAGGGCACACGCGCCCGCTCCGAAGAGGGGTCCGGGATCGGCCTCGCCCTCGTCCACGAGCTCGCCAAGCTGCATGGCGGTTCGGTCGAGGCGCACACCGAGGTCGACCGCGGGACGACCTTCACGGTCACGGTTCCGACCCGCCCGGGCCCGATGCCGGAGGAGCGCAGCGCCGCGCCGCGACCGATGGCACCGACCAGCCTCGACGCCGCGCCCTTCGTGGAAGAGGCGCTCCAGTGGGTATCCGACGCCGTCGCGGGTCGGTCGGCGTCGGGCGCAAGCGCGGCTCACAGCGACCCGAATGGACGGATCCTCGTCGCCGATGACAACGCCGACATGCGCAGCTATCTCCGTCGCATCCTCGAGCCGCACTGGGAGGTGGAAGTCGTCAACGACGGCGCCCGGGCGCTCGCGGCGGCCCGGGCCCGGCCGCCCGACCTCCTCCTGACGGACGTGATGATGCCCGGGCTCGACGGCTTCGCGCTCGTGCGTGCGCTGCGGGAGGACGACCGGACCCGCGCGATCCCCATCGTCATGCTGTCCGCGCGCGCCGGCGACGAGGCCCGGGCGGAGGGCGTCGAGGCCGGGGTCGAGGACTACCTGGTGAAGCCGTTCTCGACGCGCGAGCTGCTCGCCCGGGTCCGCACCCATCTCGAGCTCGGCAGGCTGCGGGACGGCCTGCGGAGCGAGCGCGAGGACCTGTACGGCCTGTTCATGCAGGCGCCGGCCGCGATCTGCGTCTTCAAGGGTGACGGCCTCGTCTTCGAGATGGCGAACGAGCGCTACCTCGAGGTCGTCGGTCGCACGCGATCGATCGTCGGTCGGCCCCTGCTCGACGTGATGCCGGAGCTGCGAGGGCAGGGCTTCGCGGAGATCCTGCACGGCGTCATGAGCAGCGGCGAGCCGTTCGTCGGCGAGGAGCGGCCCATCAGGATGGACATCGCCGGCGACGGGACCGTCGAGGACACGTGGTGGACCTTCGTCTATGCGCCGCTCCAGGACGCCCGCGGCGTCTGCGATCGCGTGATGGCGCTCGTCGAGAACGTGACGGAGCGGGTTCAGGAGCGCAGGACACGTGATAACCAGATCGCGGCGCTCGAACGTACGGTGCGCTTCAGCGAGATGTTCGTGGGAGTCCTCGGTCACGATCTGCGAAACCCGCTCAGCGCGATCACCACGGCGGCCGCAGTCCTGAAGCACCGCGCCGAGAGCGAGGCGATCGCCAAGCCGGTGGCTCGCATCGTGACGAGCTCCCAGCGGATGGCGCGGATGATCGACCAGCTCCTCGACTTCGCGCTCATCCGGCTCGGTCGCGGTATCCCGATCCGTCGCCTGCCGCTGGATCTCGCCGCGCTCGCTCGCGCGGCGGTCGACGAGCTCGAGGCCGTCCACCGGTGCTCGATCGGCTTCGAGGCCATCGGGGACCTTCACGGGGAGTGGGACGGCGATCGGCTCTCGCAGCTCCTCTCGAACCTGGTCGGCAACGCCTGCCAGCACCGGCGTCCCGGGTCGGACGTGCTCGTCCGTGTGCGCGGCGCCGAAGACGTCACGCTCGTCGAGGTCTGCAACGAAGGCGCGATCCCTCCGTCTCTGCTCCCCGGCCTGTTCGAGCCCCTCGGCGTGGCCCCTGCAAAGAGACAGGGCGGGAGCAGCGGTCTGGGGCTGGGACTTTACATCAGCCAGCAGGTCGCCGCCGCGCATGGCGGATCGATCCAGGTCCGATCGGCCGAGGCGACGGGCACGCGATTTCTCGTCGAGCTGCCGCGCCGAGGCGGAGACGTTCCGCGATCGTGATCGGCGAATGTCGTGAGGCCCGCGCTCACTC
This sequence comes from Nannocystis sp., assembly GCF_013812955.1. Taxonomy (GTDB): domain Bacteria; phylum Myxococcota_A; class Polyangia; order Nannocystales; family Nannocystaceae; genus Nannocystis. The sequence continues at coordinate 5,902 of NZ_JACCSO010000268.1, forward strand.
GAAGGATCCAGGTGTCCGCGGGAGGTTGGATCTCCCCAGGGACCGGAGCGATGCCGAAATGTCCCTGATGCCACGAGTCATTGAGGCCCTGCCGCTGCACCGGACCTGCAGACCGCGAGCCGGTACATCGACCGCCGCGGCGCCAGCAGCCGCGCGCTCTCTGCGCTGGCGGGCTGCTCGAGGCGTGCTCAGGACATCTCCTAAGCCCTTGTAACCACAATTAAAACCCTTGCCGGCGTATTTCTCGCGGCAATGTTGCAGCGGTGCGGGCTGCGGGCGCATGCTACAGGCTCCGGGGCCCCACGGGCCCCGGCTGCGTTCGCCCGCTGCCGCGGCTCGCCACGGCAAGCACCGCCTGGATCTCGCATGAACGACACCGTCAAGATGTTCCTCATCTCCCTGATCACGGCCGTGCTGGTGCAGGTGCTGCTGGGCCCGCAGATCATGAAGATGCAGCAGCAACAGGGCCTGCTCCCGGGCCCGGCGCCGGTCGCAGTGGCTCCAGTGCAAACGGGCCCGGCGGCGCCCGTGCAGGTGACGCCGCCGCCAGCGACCGTCGCCGATCCCCAGGCGGCGATCCCGGCGCCGAACCTCGTCGGCACGCCGATCCGCGACGCCCGCAAGGTCGCCAGCAGCCAGGGCATCGTGCTGATCGAGGAGGAGAGCCGCGACGCGCCCGACGCCCAGCCCGGCGAGATCCTCGAGCAAAACCCGGCTCCCGGCGTCATGCTGACCACCCGCGAGATCCGCGTTCACACCGCGAAGGCGAAGGAGGCCCGGATCCCCAACCTCGTCGGCAAGCCGGTCGCCGAGGCCCGGCAGGCCCTCAGCGACATGGGCGTCGCCGTCACCGAGGTCCAGAAGGACTCGAGCAAGACCCCCGGCACCGTGCTCTCCCAGAAGCCGCTCCCCAACGTCAAGCTCAGCCCCAACACCCCCGTCGAGCTGACCGTCGCCACCCTCCCGCTGATCGAGGTCCCCGCCCTCACCGGCAAGTACCTCAACAGCGCCAAGACGGCCCTCAAGGACACCGGCCTCGAGCTCGGCGACATCCGTCGCACCGAGCACGAGGAGCACGGCGAGAATTACGTGCTACGCCAGGACCCGGCCGCCGGCAGCAAGGTGCCCTTCGGCACCGTCGTCAACCTCACCGTCGTCGCCCCCAACTGAGCCCCTTGCGCCCGAAGCTCGACAACCACCGGGTCCTGAAGCGCCTGGTCTGCACACGCCTGACCTTTGGGACAGCTGCCCTCGCGACCCTGTCCCTGACCCAGGCGTGCGCCGCCCCGGCCGCCGACGTCACCAGCGAGCTGCAGGTCGGCGGCATGGTCTGCGAGTCCTGCTCGCAGGCGCTCACCGCCGCGCTGCAGCAGCTGGACGGCGTGCACGAGGTCCGCGTCGACCACGTCAGCGGCCTCGCCGTCATCCGTCACGATCCCGCCCGCACCTCGCGCGCCGAGCTCGTCGCGGCCGTGACCCGGCTCGGGTATACAGTCGCCGCGCCATGACCCTCGCCCCGGAACTCGTCTGCCCTGGCTGCCTCGGCGCGCTGCGCCCCACCGATGACCGCCAGCCGCTGCCGGGTGTGCACTGCGATCGCTGCGACCAGCCCTATCGCGCCGACCAGGGCTTCCTCGACTTCATCGATCAGGACACCTCCGGCGCCGCCGGTCTCGGGCCCCGGCTCATGCACTCGCCCCTGCTCGCCAGCATCTACGAGCGGCTGTGGCGGCCCATGTTCGTCACCATCGCCAGCGGCACCGCCCCGAACTACGCCGAGGAGCTCGAGCAGGTGCTCGCGGCCCTCGCTCCCGCCGCGGGCGGCGTGGTCGTCGACCTCAGCTGCGGCCCCGGCTTCACCGGCCGTCACCTGGCCCACATCGGCCGCTTCTCGCGGGTCTACGGCCTCGACTGGTCGGTGCCGATGTTGCAGCGAGCGCTGGTCGTCGCCGACCCGAAGTTCCCGCTGCTGCGCGCCGACGTCGCCCACCTGCCCTTCGCCAGCGGCGCCGTGGCGGGCGTGCACGCCGGCGCCGCCTTGCACATGTGGCCCGACCCCGACGCCGCGCTCGCCGAGGCCGCCCGCGTGCTGCGTCCCGGCGGAGTGCTGGTCGCCAGCACCTTCGCGTATCCCGAGTCGCGGCTGCTGCGGCCGATCGCCGCGACCTTTCACGCGATCTCGAGCGCCCGCGTGTTCGAGGTCGAGGAGCTGCGCGGCACCTGCCGCGCCCACGGCCTGCACGACTTCCAGGCCCAGCGCCGGGGCGCGCTGATCCTGTTCTCCGCCACCCGCGTCTGACGCGATCGCATGAACCTCCCCGCCCATCGCGTGCACGCCCCCGACGGC
>NZ_JACCSO010000284.1 GCF_013812955.1 Nannocystis sp.
ATCAGGTGGGCGATCACCTCGGAGTCGGTCTGACTGGCGAAGCTGCGGCCGCTGGCGGCGAGGTCGATGCGCAGCTCGGCGTGGTTCTCGATGATGCCGTTGTGGACGACGGCGATGCGACCGGCGCGGTGCGGGTGCGCGTTTTGCTCGGAGGGGCGGCCGTGGGTGGCCCAGCGGGTGTGGCCGATGCCGCAGTCCCCGGGCAGCGGGGTGAGGCCGAGCTGGTCGGAGAGGGCGGCGATCTTGCCCTTGCAGCGCACGACGTCGACGCCGAGTCGGCCGCCGGAGCCGGCCGCGGCCGTCAACACGGCCACGCCGGCCGAGTCATAACCGCGGTACTCGAGCTTGCGCAGGCCGTCGAGGAGGATGGGGACGGCCTGGCGAGGGCCGGTGTAGCCGATGATGCCGCACATGGTGTTCGCCTGACGCGAGAAGGGGCCCTCGTGTTTCCACGCGGGCCCCTCCGGTTACCACGAGCCGTCTACTTTTGCGATGAAGCGGCGGAGGCCTTGGCGGCGGGGGCGGCGGCAGGAGCTGCAGGAGCTGCGGCCGCAGACCCGGCGGCCCGGGGCTTGTTGGCGGCGCAGAGCGGGCTCTTGTCGGTGCACTCCAGATCGGTGTTGTAGTGGACGATGACGGCGTCCTTGAGGACTTCCTTGACCTGGGGCTCGACCTTGTCGGCGCGGCCGACGAGCACGATGATGGGGCGGAGCTTGGGCCCGCTGGCCGAGAGCATGTAGGACCGGGCCATGGCCTTGATGTCGCCCATCTGGACCTTGCGGACCTCGTCGCGGTAGGTCTTCCAGTAGTCGGGGGGCAGGCCGAAGGTGAGGATGGTGCGCACGCGGCCGGCGACCTGGTCGGCGGTCTCGATGCCGAGCGGGAAGCTGCCGATCGCCTGGGTGAGGACCTCGTCGTACTCGCGCTGGGTCGGGTCCTCGTTGCGCATCTTGTCGATGTGGCCGACGAGGGCGGTCAGCATCTCGCCGGTGCTCTTGGTCTTGGTCTTGGTCCAGATCAGCCAGGTGCCCGGGGCCTGGCCGGACTCCATCTTCGCGTAGACGCCGTAGGTGAGGCCCTTCTCCTCGCGGACGTCGAGGAAGAGGCGCCCGGTCGAGCCGCCGCCGAGGATGTCGGAGGCCATGTCGAACTTGATCCAGTCGGGGTGTTTGCGCGCGAGCGCGAGGTTGCCGACGCGGACCTCGGTCTGGGCCGAGCCGGGGCGGTCGACCAGGTGCACGACCAGCTGCTCGGGGTGGGCGTACTTGGGGAAGTTGTTGAGCGGGTTGACGGGGGGGGCGCCCTCGATCGGCTTCCACTTGCCGAACAGGCTCTCGACCAGCGGCTGGGCCTCGCCCGGGGTGATGTCGCCGGAGAGGATCAGGTAGGCGTTGTTCGAGCGGTAGAAGTCGTTGTGAAACTTCTTGATCGCGTCGAGGCCGACGGCGTCGATCTGGCCCTCGGTCGGCATCGGCCGGCCGTAGGGGTGGCCCTCCGGGTAGGCGACCATGCCGAACAGGGTGTCGGCGAGGCCGTCGGCGTCGGACTTCTGGGCCTTGAGGGCGGTCTTGGCCTGGTCCTTGAGCTTGGTCAGCGCCGCCTCCGGGAAGGCCGGATTTTGCACCTCGTCGGCCATCAGGGTCAGGGCGAGCTTGAGGTCCTTCTTGAGGACCTGGCTGAACACGCTGGTGTCGTGGACGCCGGCGCCGGCGCCGAGGCGCCCGCCGACGAACTCGATCTCCTCGTCGATCTTGGCCTTGCTGCGGGTCTTGGTGCCCTCACCGAGCATCGAGGCGGTCATCTCCGCCAGCTGCTCGTCGTCCATGGTGCCGGCGCGGACCACCAGCTGGGCGGAGATCAGCGGGACCTCGTGGTTCTCGACCACGTAGACGTCCATGCCGTTCTTGGTGGTGAACTTCTGCAGGTCGGGGAACTGGACCGGGCGCGGCTCGGTCGGCGCGGGCGGGTCCTGGTAGGCGCGCTTCTCGGCCTCGACGACCGGGGTCGGGGTCACGACCGGGGTCGACTCGGCCGGTGGTGGGGTCGTGGCGGCCGGCTTGCAAGCGGTGAGCGAGCTGAGGGCGATCGCGCCAGCGAGCAGAGCGATGCCGGGGCTGGCGAGCAGAGCGATGCCGGGGCTGGCAAGCAGAGCGATGCCGGAGGAATGACGGGTGTCGCGGGTGAACATGGTTGTTTGTCCTTGTGGTTCAGCCGGGCGATCAGCCGGGGCCCATCATGCTCGTCTTACCGGCGGCGGGCTTGATCTCGAGGGTGAGCCAGTTGGCGCCGAGGTACTCGTTGGCGACCCGCTTGATGTCGGCGGGGGTCACTTCCTGGTACTTTTGCAGGTCGGTGAAGACGCGCTTGGGGTCGTTGTAGAACAGCGCGCCGGTGGCGATCGAGGTGGCGCGGCCCTGGTTGGTGGCGAGGGTGCCGACGGTCGACATGACCTCGGCGTTGATCGCCTTCTGCAGCTCGCGGGCGCTGATGCCGGTCTTCTGGACCTTGGCGACCTCGTCGCGGATCACCTGCTTGATCTGGTCGAAGTTGGTGGCGGCCAGCGGCATCGCCTGGACGAACACCAGGCCGGCGTCGCGCTGGGAGAAGTGCGCGCCGCCGGCGAAGGCGACCAGCTTCTTCTCGTCCTGAAGGATCTTCGGGATGCGCGCAGACTGCCCGACCAGCATGATGTTGCCGAGCAGGTCGAGGGCGTAGCGGTCCGGGTGGGTCTGGCCGACGGTGTGCCAGCCGAGCAGGTAGAGCGCCTGCTGGGCGAGCGGGTCCTCGACGGTGCGCTCGAAGGGCTTGCTCTTGTCGATCGTGCCGGGCGGGGTCGGGATGCGCTCGGGTCCGCGCTTGATGTCGCCGAAGTACTTCTCGACCTTGCTCTTGAGGTCGGCGAGCTCGACGTCGCCGACGAACACCATCACGGCGTTGTTGGGGCTGTAATACTTGTTGAAGAACTCCTGCACGTCCGCGGTCTTGGCGGCGTTCAGGTCCTCGAGGCTGCCGATCACCGTGTGGCCGTAGCCGGTGCCCTTCCACGCGTCCGAGAGCCAGTTCTGGATCGCGGCCGAGTAGGGCACGTTGTCCATGCGCATGCCCTTCTCTTCTTTGACGGCGTTGCGCTGGTTCTCGAAGTTGGCGTCGGTGATCTCCAGCGAGCGCAGGCGGTCGGACTCGAGCCACAGGCCGAGCTCGAGGTACTGGCTCGGCAGGTTCTCGTAGTACATCGTCATGTCGTACGAGGTGCCGGCGTTGTTGTTGCCGCCGACGCGCTGCACGAAGGTCAGGTGACCCATCGGCGGCACGTTCTTGCTGCCCTCGAACATCATGTGCTCGAACAGGTGGGCGAAGCCGGTGCGGCCGGGGACCTCGTCGCGCGAGCCGACGTCGTAGAGCACGGTCATGTTGAAGGCCGGCGTCGAGTGGTCCTCGACCACGAACACGCGCATGCCGTTGGCGAGCTCGAAGCTCTCGACCGGCATGTCGAAGCCGAGGTCCTTCTTCTTCTTGACAGCCTTGGGCCCAGGCGCGGCGACCGCGGTCTTGGCGGCGGCGGGCTTGGCGTCACGGCCTGGAGCGGCGCGTGGGGCTGCCGGGGCGGGAGCGGCCACGGC
>NZ_JACCSO010000295.1 GCF_013812955.1 Nannocystis sp.
CCGCCCCGGCAGCGCCGCGGCGACCTCCGCGGCCATCTCGGCGCCGATCGCCACCGAGTAATCCGCGCCGGCGATCAGCTCGCCGATGCGCCGCTCACCCGGCGCCACCACGCGCACCGCGACGATCGTCAGTCCTGGCGGGGCGACCGCGGCCAGGCGCTCGAGCAGCGCCGCCGCCTCGAGCTCGCGCCGCGCCTCGCTCCACAGGCCGGCCATGTCCTCGGCTGCGCCCGGCAGCAGCAGGTCGAGCTCGGCCACCTCCTCGAGCGCGCCGACGCCGAGCGCCAGAGCTGGCCCAAAGGACATGCGCGGCACCGGGTTGAAGCCGCGCGAGAACGCGGCCTCGAGCCCGGCGCGCCGCAACATCCGCGGGATCACGCGCATCAGATCCAGGTGCCCCATGAAGCACATCGGCCCGCTCTTGCCGAAGAACAGGCGCACGCGGCTGTAGGGCGCCTCCGCGGCGGCCTTGAACGCGCTGCCCTCCGCGTGCTGGCTCGGGTTCAGGCGCCCGCGCAGGCGCTCGACCGACACCAATGAGGCATCGGCCGCCGCCGCCGCCTCCTCGGTCTCGAGGCGCTCGCGTCCGTGGCGCTGGCCCTTGAGCTCGCCGAGCGTGCGCAGCGACACCAGCCGCTCCTGCCGCATGTCGCTCATGTCGCAGGCGATGCCGCAGTCGTAGCAGACCAGGCGGCGCGCATCACCCTCGGCCTCGGCCGTGGTGGTCGCGTGGACCTTGGCGCCGAAGGGCTTGCCGCAGGGCGGTGACACCCGCGACTTGAGGGCCTTGCGATACTCCTCGGCCAGGAACCCGGGCTCGAGGCCGATGTCGATGTGGTCCCACGGCAGGCGGCCGTCGAGCGGCAGCGTGCGGGTGTACTTGCTCGGGTCGACGCCGGCGTCGGCGATCGCCTTGAGCCAGCGCTCGAAGGAGAAGCACTCGCGCCAGCCCTCGAAGCGGGCGCCGGTGAGGTAGGCGCGCTCGAGCACCGCGGCCATGTCACGGTCGCCGCGGCTGAACAGGCACTCGAGCCAGCTCTCCTGTTGGTTGTGGGTCTTGATCTCGAGGCGGTAGCGCTTGGCCAGCTCGCGCAGCATCTTGACCTTGCCGTACAGGTCCTCGATCGACTCCATCGCCGCCCACTGAAACGGCGTGTGCGGCTTGGGAACGTGCTGCGAGACCGAGATCGTGACGGTCGGCATGCGGGCGTGCAGGCCGAGCTCGCGGGCGACCTCGCGGACGCGGCGACCGGTCTCGGCGATGCCGACCACGTCGGCGTCGGTCTCGGTCGGCAGGCCCATGATGAAGTACATCTTGATGCGGTCGTAGCCGCGCTCGAAGATCCGGCGCGCCGAGACCAGGATGTCCTCGTCGCTGACGTTCTTGTTGATCACGTCGCGCATGCGCTGGGTGCCGGCCTCGGGCGCGAAGGTCAGGCCGTTGATGCCGACGCTCTTGATCTCGTCGAGCAGCGACTCGTTGAGGCCGTAGGCGCGCAGGCTCGCGATCCCGAGCTTGACCTTGCGCCGGCGCAGCTCCGGCGCGAGCTCCTTGATCAGCGGGTCGATGCAGGACACGTCCGCGGTGCTGAGCGCCGTCAGGCTGGTGTCGGCGAAGCCGGCCTTGTCGATGCCCTCGAGCACCGCCTTGACGATCGCCTTCGGGTCGCGCTCGCGGACCGGGCGATAGATGATGCCGGCCTGGCAGAAGCGGCAGCCCTCGGTGCAGCCGCGGGTGATCTCGACGGCCGCGCGGTCGAAGATCGCCTCCGCGTAGGGCACCGGGAACTCGGTCGGGAACGGGTACTCGTCGAGGTCGCGGACCCACACCCGCGTGATGCGCTCCGGTGCGCCCGCGGCGATGCCCGCGTCCGTGCGCCCGGCGACCACCAGCAGCCCGGAGCGCTCGTCGCGCTCGACGTAGTAGAACGCCGGCACGTAGATCCCGGTGATCTTGGTCGCCGCGGCCAGGATGTCGGCGCGCGAGCGACCCTCGCGGCGCATCCGCCCGATGGTCCGCAGCAGCCCCGGCAGCACCTCCTCGGCCTCACCGACCAGGAAGATGTCGACGAAGGGCGTCAGCGGCTCCGGGTGCGTCGCGGTCGGCCCGCCGGCGACCACGATCGGGTCCTGCTCGCCCCGGTCCGCCGAGCGCAGCGGGATGCCCCCGAGATCGAGGTTGAGCAGCACGTTCGTGTAGCTCAGCTCGTATTGCAGGCTGACCCCGACGACGTCGAAGTCCCGCAGCGGCGTCTGGCTCTCCAGGCTGACCAGCGGCAGCTTGCGCGCGCGCAGCTCGGCCTCGAGGTCGATCCACGGGCTGAACGCCCGCTCGCACGCGAGGTCCTCCGCCTGGTTGATCAGGTTGTAGAGGATCCGGGTCCCGAGGTGGCTCATGCCGACCTCGTAGAGATCCGGGAACGCGAGCACGAAGCGACAGGTCAGGCCCTCGGGCGCCTTGACCCGCTGCTGCTCCTCCCCGCCGATGTAGCGCCCGGGTTTGGCGACCTTCCCGAGAAATTCGGCGTAGGGATGCACAGTCGGCGGAGCCGACTCGGCGCTGGAGGGGCGATCCGGGCTAAACATGACGTCCGGGCAGGGTTTTGCCACGAATGACCGCGTGATACCACCCGCGCGGACCGTGCGCCCGCCCCCTTGCTTGCTCGCCGGCCCGGCCTAACACTGGGCGCCCCGTGAAGGACCTCTACACGACCCTGGGTGTCCCGAAGACAGCCGACGCTGCCGAGATCAAGCGCGCCTATCGCAAGCTC
>NZ_JACCSO010000307.1 GCF_013812955.1 Nannocystis sp.
GCCCGGTAGTGGCCGCGCTCGCCGGGTCGTGGAAAAAGGACAAGATCGATGAAAATTCTCTCTCCTGTGATGTGTGTCCTGCTGCTGGCCTGTAAGGCCTCCGCGCCGGGCGAGTCGTTGAGCGATGGAGTCGGCGAGGGGACCACGTCTGCATCGACGGCGATGGTCAATCCGACGACCACCGAGGGGGCGACGACCACGACCGAGGCGATGACCTCCGAGGCCTCGACCACGGGTGGCTCGACCACGGGAACGTCGAGCACGGGAACGTCGACCACGGGTGGCTCGACCACGGTGGCGTCGACCATGGATGCGTCGACCACGATCGCCGAGGCATCGTCGTCGAGCTCGGGGGCCGGTGAGCCCGCCCCGTGCGTGATGACCCAATGCCAAGGGAAGCTGTATGAGTGCGGGGATTGCCTGGACAACGACGGTGACGGCAAGGTCGACCTCGCCGATCCGGAGTGTGTATCGCCCTGCGACGACCGCGAGGACGTGTTTGCGACCGGACTCCCGGGCGACAACATGGATCCGTGCAACCAGGACTGCTTCTTCGACGGGAACTCAGGCTCGGGGGACGACCAGTGCAATTGGAGCCTCAAGTGCGATCCGATGAACCCCGGCGGGGACGTCTGTCCTTACGACCCGAAATACAAGAATTGCCCGGACGCGCAGTCGCAGACCTGCCTCGAGCTCTGCCAGGTGCCCAACGGCTGCGACTGCTTCGGCTGCTGCACGGTCCAGGTCGACGGCAAGGCCCACGACATCTTCCTCGGCGATCCGGACTGCTCGCTCGCGGACGCCGAGAGCTGCGCGAAGTGCACCAAGAACGAGGACTGCGATGAGGAGTGCAACCCCGAGCAGTGCGAGCTCTGCTTCGGCGAGAGCGAGCTGCCGGAGGGCTGCGAGGAGGCGACGTGTGACGAGGCTCAGGGGTGCACCATCGACAAATTCGGCAACCACGATTGCCCCGAGGGTTCTTACTGCTCGACGGGGTGCTGCTTTCCAATCGTGCCGGGTTGACGCCTTGCGAGCCCCGCCGCGGACGGGCGAACGGAATAACGACCGGGCGGCCAATAGAAGGCTGGAGGAACAATGAACATGGCACTTCGATACTCGACACTTCAAGTGGCAGCGCTCGCGCTGCTGGGCGGCGCCTGCGACCCGGAGCTCGCCGTGCGCTCCGCTGAGCGCCCGGGCCCGATCGAGCGGGCTGACACCTGCGGCGAGGCATCCGTCGCGCTGATCGCCGCCCAGCACATCGATGTGGGGGCGGTGACGGTCTCCAGCGACGACGCGTCGATCTGCGTCGTGTTCTCGACCGTCGGCGACTGGCACCTCGGCGAGACCCACCTGGCGATCGCCGCCGATCCCGCGGACATCGCGCAGAAGCAAGGCAATCCGATCCCCGGCCAGTTTCCTTACAAGCACGAGGGCCTCTCGACCCAGCTCGACGAGTTCTGCGTGCCGCTCGCGGAGGTCGGCGTCGTCCCGGGCGAACCGCTGTTCATCGCCGCACACGCCTCCGTCATCCAGCAGGGCGACGGCGGCGGCGCGCAGGAGACCGCGTGGGGCGCGGGCCACGAGTTTCCGGGCGCGAACTGGGGCATGTACTTCGAGCACGTGCCGGCCCCGTGCGAGGGCGGCGCGTGCGGATTTCGCACCCAGACCCAGGGCGGCTGGGGCACGTCCTGCACGGGCGACAACCCCGGCTGCTACCGCGAGGCCCGCTTCGATGCGGCCTTTCCTGGCGGGCTCGTCGTCGGCTGCGCCAACCTCGCGGCGACGCTGTTGAACAGCGCGGCGGTCGAGCGTGCCCTCCCGACCGGCGGGGCACCGCGCGCGCTTCTACCGGCAGAGGCGTCGAGCTACGACGGCTCGGAGGCCGACCCCGCCGTCGGCACGGTGCTCTTCGGCCAGGTCGTCGCGCTCACCCTGAACGTCGGGTTCGATGCCCTCGACGACTTCAAGCAGTTCGACGTCAAGGTCCCGCTCGCTGAGCTCGTGATCGTCGACCCGGCGAGTCCCTGCGTCGGCATGAGCGTCGCGGCGGTGCTCGCCGAGGCGAACCTCGCGCTCGGCGGCTGCGCCGCGCAGCTCCCCGCCAGCGCCCTCGGCGACTGCGCCGCGATGATCAACGAGTCCTTCGTCGACGGTGAGGCCGCCGGCGACGCGCTCTGCAGCGATCGCCTCGCGCTCCCCGAGTCCCGGCCTCGGTAGCCACATGGCCGCCGTCGCCTATGATCGGTCCTCGCCGGTGCCTCCGGCGTGGCGATCAGGGTCAACACAAACAGCGCCGAGTTCCCCCAAGGCATCGCAGCGAGGAGTTTATATGCTTACAATGGCGTCGCGGGCCAATCTCGAGCCCGCTCGGCCTCGACCAGCGGCTCGGCGACCGACGCGGTCCAGGTGATCGTCGACGTCTGCGACAACGAGTGCGTCACGGCGTCGACCTGTTCGACGAGTGCCACGAGGACAACAACACGATCGAGGTCGGCGAGGGCCTGTGCCTGGTCCGCGCCCCGGGGTAACGCGCCCCCGCGATGTGCGCTGGCGCGCGCCTTCATCGGACGCGACCCCTTGGTCCAGTGGCTGGTTCGCGGCACACTCGGGCCCATGTCACGCATCGCCAAGTCTCACGTCAACGCGGCCTTCGAGTGGGCTGCCAATCAGATCTCCGAGGCGGGCGGCCGTGACGGCGTCACCAGCCGCGCCGAGATCCGGCGGCGCATCGGCGAGCTCACCGGCCCCGAGCGTGACCTCGTCGACTTCTTCTATCGCTTCATCGTGCGCCAGGGCGCCGCGCACAACGAGCGCGTGACCCGGGCCGATGTCGACGCCGCGCTGACCCTGGCCCGCGTGGACATGGTGGCGGCCTTCGACACCAACGACAACGGCCTGTCGAGCGACGAGGTGGCTGCGATGCCGTCGCTCGGCCGCCTCGCCGTCAAGGTCGCCCGCCAGCGCGAGCGCAGCGGCGAGGACCTGGCCGCGAGCTTCGAGGAGCTGGCCTTCAGCCTGTTCTTCGACGACTTCGGCACCGAGCTCCCGCCCGAACGCTTCCTCAGCTGCCACGTGCCGGCCAAGCTCGAGGGGCTGAGCGCCGAGAGCTTCCGCGCGACCCTCGGCCTCGACCCCGCGGACCCGAAGGGGAGTATCGCCCGCGTCGAGGACGCCAGCGGCTTCTTCGCCCGCCTGATCGAGCTGCACACCCCCGGTCAGGCCGCGCAGGCGCAGGCGCTGGCACAGACGATGCAATCCACGCTCAGCGACCTCCGCGTATACATCGTCGGTCACGACCCCGAGGGCGGCCCGGTGCATCCGGTGTACATCGTCGGCGTCGCGGCCGACGGCAGCCTCGCGGGCCTGCGCGCGCGCCTGAAGTGGAGCTGAGCGCTCGCGCGACGGGAACCTGCGACCTCCCATGCGGCTGGTGACGCCAGCGGCGCTAGACAACCCCGGCGCAGACATGGCAGGGTCGCGCACGTGACCAGCAGACCGACCGCAGCGCAGCACCTGCGAGACCTCGCGCTGCTGCGTCGCGTGCGCGACCGGATGGACCGGGAGTACGCGCTGCCGCTGGACGTCGAGGCCCTCGCCCGCGGCGTGAACATGTCGGCCGGGCACCTCAGCCGCCAGTTCCGCAGCGCCTACGGCGAGTCGCCCTACGCCTATCTGATGACGCGGCGCATCGAGCGCGCGATGGCGTTGCTGCGTCGTGGTGACCTCAGCGTCACCGAGGTCTGCTTCGAGGTCGGCTGCTCGTCGCTGGGCACCTTCAGCACGCGCTTCACCGAGCTGGTCGGGGTGCCGCCCAGCGTCTATCGGCGCCAGGCGGCGCTGGCGACCGCGGGCATACCGTCCTGCGTGGCGAAACAAGTGACAAGGCCGGTCAGGAATCGAGAAGCGCCGGTCCCCGAGCCCCACCTATAGTGCCCGCCATGGACATCACCATTCACGCGAGCTTCCTCCCGCACAACGACCCGGACGCCTCCCTGGCCTTTTACCGCGACACCCTCGGCTTCGAGGTCCGCAACGACGTCGGATACGAGGGGATGCGCTGGATCACGGTCGGCCCTGCCAACCAGCCCGACACGTCCATCGTCCTGCAGCCGCCGGTCGTCGCCGCATGCGGCGTCACCGACGACGAGCGCCGCACCATCGCCGAGATGATGGCCAAGGGCACCTACGCCGGCATCAACCTGGCCACCGCCGACCTCGACGACACCTTCGCGAAGCTGCAGGCCAGCGGCGCCGAGGTCGTCCAGGAGCCGACCGAGCAGCCGTACGGCGTTCGTGACTGCGCCGTCCGCGATCCCGCGGGCAACCTGATCCGCATCCAGGAGCAGCGCCGGGCCGGCGGGCGCTCGCAGTCGTGACGGCACGGACGGCCCCGTGAAGCACGACGCCGGCGGGGACCGTGAGGGCGGCCCCGCATCCCCAGTGGAGACCCGACGAGCATGACCAAGAGAATCGACACGCAGTCGCCTGCGCTGCACATCGCCGACCGCCACGAGCTGATCCGGGTGCACGGCGCGCGCGAGAACAACCTCAAGGACGTCAGCGTCGAGCTCCCGAAGCGCCGGCTGACGGTGTTCACCGGCGTCTCCGGTTCGGGCAAGAGCTCGCTGGTGTTCGCCACGATCGCCGCGGAGTCGCAGCGGCTGATCAACGAGACCTACAGCGCCTTCGTGCAGGGCTTCATGCCGACGCTGGCGCGGCCCGAGGTCGACGTGCTCGACGGCCTGACGACCGCGATCATCGTCGACCAGGAGCGGATGGGCGCCAACTCCCGCTCCACGGTCGGCACCGCGACCGACGCCAACGCGATGCTGCGGATCGTCTTCAGCCGGCTCGCCAAGCCGCACATCGGCTCGCCCAAGGCGTATTCGTTCAATGTCGCCTCGATGAGCGGAGCCGGTGCGGTCACGCTCGAGCGCGGCGGACAGACCGTCAAGGAGCGGCGCAGCTTCAGCATCACCGGCGGCATGTGTCCGCGCTGTGAGGGCATGGGCAGCGTGAACGACATCGACCTCACGCAGCTCTACGACGACAGCAAGTCGCTCAACGGCGGCGCGCTGACCATCCCCGGTTACAGCATGGAGGGCTGGTTCGGCCGCATCTTCAACGGCTGCGGCTTCTTCGACCCGGACAAGCCGATCCGCAAGTTCACCAAGAAGGAGCTCCACGACCTGCTCCACAAGGAGCCGACCAAGATCAAGATCGACGGCATCAACCTCACCTACGAGGGGCTGATCCCGAAGATCCAGAAGTCGATGCTGTCCAAGGATGTCGAGTCGATGCAGTCGCACGTCCGCGCCTTCGTGGAGCGGGCGGTGACCTTCACGACCTGCCCCGAGTGCGGCGGCACCCGGCTCAGCGAGGGGGCCAGGTCGTCGAAGATCAAGGGGGTCAACATCGCCGACGCCTGCAAGATGCAGATCAGCGACCTGGCCAAGTGGGTCCGTGGCCTCGCGGAGCCGTCGGTCGCGCCGCTGCTCGCCGCCCTGCTGCAGACCCTCGAGTCGTTCGT
>NZ_JACCSO010000330.1 GCF_013812955.1 Nannocystis sp.
CGACATGGGCGGCTACCCGCTGCTCGAGATGGCCGACCAGGCGAGCAAAGACCTGTTCGCGGTCGGCTGGGAGCAGGTCGACCAGGCCCTGCATCGCGGCTTCGCCGTCACCGTCCGCCAGCAGACCGAGGCCTACTTCCAGACGCTGTGCGGCGAGGGCGACAGCTACGCGCCCGCCACCTGGGCCTACCTGCAGATCGCCGGTCCCGCCCTCCAGCGTGAGGCCGACGAGCGCGACGCCGCTAAGGCCAAGGTCCTCGCCGACCTGTGGGCCTCGGACAGCCCCACCGCCCAGGAGGTCGCCGATGGCATCGCCGCCATCGACGCGATCTTCCCCTGTCCCTGAGGACATGTCCGTAAGGACATGATCCCGCGACCAGACGAGAGGCCGGGCCAGCGCCCGGCCTCTCGTATTTGTAGGCGGAACAGGGTTCGAACCTGCGACCCGCGCCGTGTAAAGGCGCCGCTCTACCGCTGAGCTATCCGCCCGCGAACGGCCGCGACGCTAGCATAAAAGCTCCGGCAGCTGCGCCGCGATCGTGCGCTCGCCGGGCTTCAGCGCCGCCAACAGCTCGCTCACCGTCGCTGCGCCCCGCGGCCGTAACTCCGGCGCCAGCGCTGCCAGAGGCGCCAGCACGAAGTCCCGATGCTCGAGCTCCGGATGCGGCAGCCGCAGCGGCGGACCCTCGAGCTCGACCATCCCGCGCTCGCCCTCCCACACCAACAAGTCGAGGTCCAGCGTGCGCGATGCCCACCGCTCCCGCCGCGTTCGCCCGTGGCGTAGCTCGAGCTCGAGCAGCGCCGCCAGCAACGCCGTCGGCTCGGCGACCGTGCGCAGCTCGGCCACCGCGTTCAAGTACGCCCCCGTCGAGGGCCCCAGCGGCCGCGTCTCGTACACCGGCGAACAACGCACCAGCACCGTCCCGGGGACCGCCCCGTCCCGCAGCAGCCGGACCGCGGCGCGCAGCGTGTCCAGGCGGTCGCCGAGGTTGCTGCCGAGGCCGATGTAGACCGTGGCGGGCGCCGCGGAGGCGTCGGGGCGCCACGCCGAGGCGGGCGCTCTGCGGGAGGGAGCGAGCATCAGCGAGGCACGTGCTAGCCGTTTCACGAGGCCGGCGCAACCGCCACCCCCGTGTGCAGGGTCGCAAGAGGGCGCCGGCGGGCAGGGGCGCACGAGCGCCCCGCGCGTGTAGGCCGCAGGCTCCGCGTCAGCGGACGACCGACATCGCCGCCCCGGTGTTCGGCACCGTCGCGGTCTGGTCGTACGGCAGCACGACCTCGATCTCCAGCGAGCGCTCGGGGCCGACCTGCAGCGTGCCTCGCCAGCGCCGCGACGGGGGTCGCCCGCCATTCGTCTCATGGGTCGCGTTCGTCTCGTTCGTCGCCTCCGGCTCGGGCGGCCACAGCTCGGTGCCCGGCAGCAGAAACCGGGCGCGGCCCTCGAGGTCGGTCACGACCTGGCTGTTGAACGGACCGAGCCGGAGCTCGACGCGCCGCTGCGCCGCGGGCAGCGTGGGTGCGTCACAGGTCGCGGCGGGTCCGGGCCGCAACGCGACGGTGTTCGAGCGCAGCACCCGGTCCCGCGCCCGCACGGTGTCATAAATACCGGCCCCGAGCGCCGCACCCCCGAGGCCGACAAACACCCCACCGAGCGTGCGTCCGGTCGTGGGATCCCTCCGGGTCTTGCCGCCGACGTCCGGCTCGGGCACCGCGAACAGATCCGGCCGCGCGAAGGCGATGCCCGCGAGCCCGAGCATCACCGCCGCGGCCGCATACTCCCAGTAGATCATCGCGTCGGCTCGCCGCACGCTGCGCTCCTCGCGGACCGCCGCGACGTGCTCGATCACCTGACAGCGCCGGTGCTCGAGCAGCTCGACCGACAGCGTGTCACCACGCTGCGACCACCTCGCCTCGACCTGCCGCTCGACCACCCGCCGCTCGATCGACAGCGGCGGCACGCCCGAGACCGGCACCGTGCGCAGCTCCGTGCTCGCGGAGATCTGCGCGCAGCCCCCGAGAAGGCTGGCGGCGGTGGCGAGAGAGGTCCAGCGCGCCAGCATGTCCCGGCTCTACAGCGTGACCGGGGTCCCCAGCTTGTCGCCGACCACGCGCGCGATCGTCGTCAGCAGCTCATCACCGGTGCGCCGGGCGATCCATCGGCCGCCCTCTTCACCCTCTTCAGCCACTTCATGGTCGAAGTGCCACGCGGTCGTGCCCGCGGCCATCCAGATCTGCAGCGCAGCGCTGTGCGCGTTGATCACGAAGCGCCCGCCATCCGCGAAGCTGATCGTCAGCACGTCGCCCGCGAGCTGCACGTCGAGCCCGTCGAGATCGAGCTCACCGAGCGCCGTGTCGATGTACTCGAGCGCCTTCGCCGACTGCCTGTGAAAGTCCTTCGAGTCCATGCCTGCGCAGCCTTACGCGATCGCGCCGGGTCGGTCAATTCGCAGCCGGGGGCGCCGGACTCGGCGTCACACCGGACGGGGTTGCTGCGGGCGCCGGTGCTCCCGCGGGTGCCGGCGCTGCGGGGGTCGGCGCCGCGCCGGGCTCGCCCGCACGCCCCAGCGCCTTCGCATCGTCCAGGGCCTCGGCATCCTTCGTGGCGTCGCCCTCCTTCGCCTTCTCGAGCCCCTCGGACACCTTGATCCCGTGCAGGCGTTCGGCCTGCTCGGGCGTCAGCTCGACGATGTCGATCGTGCGGCCGTCGCCGAGCTTCACCGTCTTGGTCGCGGCCCCGAGCTCCGCCTCGCGAGCGGCGCGGGCCTCGGCCTCGCCGCGCTCATCGGCCTGGCCCGCCCGCCACTTTTGGACCGCGCCATAGCCGAAGTACGCGAACAGCGGCCCGAAGATCAGCACACGGATGATGAGCCCCTTGCGCGACATCCCTCGACTTTGCAGCACCTCGCGCCCAGCAGCAAGGGTCAGGGCACCGATGTGAAGTCGATCGTGCGCGATGTCGTCGCCCGGACCAGGCTGTCCGGGTGCAGGCTCGCCGCGCCGCGGCTGTGCTCGAGCGGCCCGCTGTACACCCGCGCCAGGCTCAGGTACGCCGCGCAGGCGCCGTTGTCGGCGACGCTCTCCTTGGCGAGCGCGACCTGGGCGGCGCCGACCAGCACCTCGCCGTCGTCGAGCTCCTCGAGCTCGAGCACCTCCCCGAGGCAGTCCTCCCCGTCGATCTCATCGGCGAGCTTGACGACGATCTTCGCGTCCCCCGCGCGAGCCGGCGCCCAGTTGATCGCCAGCATGCCCGCGCGTGAGACCTCGTCCCCGCCCATCGGCGCCATGATCGCGAAGCCGGGCGCGTCGATCGCCACCGTGAACTCGCTGACATCGCCGCCGCTGCGCAGCGTGAAGCGCCGCATCACCACCGCTTGCTCGCTCACCGCAGTCAACATCGCCTCGTGCACCACCGCGCCGCTCGGTCGCTTGATCTGCGTCATCTCGAGGTCGTCGACCTCCAGCCGGTTGTCCTCGCACAGCTTGACGGGGATCGAGCTCGCCCCCAGCTCGGCCCGCCGCAGCTCGACCTCCACCCGCGCCTTGTCACCGTTGTCGGTCACCTGCGCCGTCAGCAGCACCTCGTCCGAAAAATCCACGCAGGCCGCCGAACCCTCGCAGCCGCCGACAAGCAGTCCCATGAGTCCCACCAACCCCGCGGTCGACAGTCCGAGCACGCACGCCTTGACCCGCATGACGGCCATCGTATCAGGCCCAGCCGCGCCCTGGATCCTGCCGAACGGCCGTTCACGCTGCTGATGCAAATCAGCCCCAGAGCAGGGGTTTGACGACCGCCATGATGACCATGAGCACCAGCGGAAACACCGGCACCTCGTTGATCAAGCGGCACTGGCGCGAGGTCAAGCGGCAGCGGCCCGCAGCCAGGTCGCGCCGGACTTTGCCGGCATAGAAGTGATACCCGAGCACGATCACCAGCCCGAGCCCCTTCACCTGAAACCATGGCTGAGCCAGATAAAAGCCGGGCATCTGCGCCCACAGCACGACCCCCCAGGTCACCGTGAACACCATCGCCGGCCAGCAGATCCCCCGGTACAGCTTGCGCTCCATCACCGCCAGCAGCGCCGTGACCTGCGGCTTGTCCTGATTCTCCACGTGATACACGTACAGCCGAAAAATATAGAAGAGCCCGGCGAACCAGGTGACGATGCCGATGATGTGCAGGGCCCGGAGCCAGTGGTAATCCACGCGCCGCAGTCTAGGCGTTCGGCTCGCCCCGGCCCAGCGGCGGATCGCCGCACGAACCGCCCGCCGCAACACCCGCGGCCCCGCACCGCCTCCTGCAGCGACCGCCTCAGGTCCCCGGCGTGTGTCCGAACAGGGCGATGTGCAGCCGCTCGCCCAGGCGAAACCCGCGTTCGATGCACGCGCTGACGAGCACCCGGTAGCTCTCCGACAGCAGGGCCGGGTCGATACACTCGGGCATGACCAGCACACGATGGCGCTCGCTGGCCGGCACCGCGAGCGCCTGCAACAGCGCCTCGATCTCCGCGAGGTCGGCGGCGGCCTCGGCGGCCCGGACCACGAACTTGAGCTGCCACGTGAAACCCGCGAGCAGCCGAGCGAGCACCGCGAGGTCGAGGCGGGCCTGCTCATGGCGCTGGGCCAGCTTCGGCGCGCGCAGCCAGGGCGTGCTGTGAGCCAGCTTCGGCGACAGTGACAGCAGGTCGCAGGCGAGCTCGGGCAGCCAGATGGTGCCCGCGGTCTCGACCGTGACATGGTGCCCCGCAGCCCGCAGGCGCTGGCTCAGCGGCGCGATCGCGGGGAACAGCAGCGGCTCCCCGCCGGTCAGCACCACGTGCCGCGGGCCGCGGGCGCAGAAGTCCACCAGCTCGTCCAGCGCCAGCATCGTGCCCGTGGGGGCCCATGAGCTCGCCGGCGAGTCGCACCAGGTGCAGCGCAGGTTGCAGCCCGAGACCCGCACGAACGAGCTCGGCACACCGACGAGCTGCCCCTCGCCCTGCAGCGATACGAAGCGCTCCTGGATCCGCAGCTGTGGGGTCGACGCGGCCATCGGCGAGCCAGAGCCCTGCCATACCGCACTTGCAGCCCCGCAGCTACCGGCTACCACGCAGCCCCCGACCGCACCTGCGGCTCCGCAGCCACTCCTCGCATGGCCGCCTTTCGGGGGACCCGGCGCGCTCGCCTCCGCCTGTGTGAAGCCTCGCAAGCCCGCCCGGGGCCGGGTCGCCGGTGTTACCCTCCCGCCCCCATGCAGACGCCGCGCACGAAGATCGTCGATGTCCTCAAGCTCGAGCCCCCGCGCTCCGGGATCCGCGTCAAGGGCTGGCTGCGCACCGTCCGCGACAGCAAGCAGGTGGTGTTCCTCGAGCTCAACGACGGCTCCGGCTTCGGGACCCTGCAGGCGGTGTGCCCGGCCAACCTCGCCAACTTCGAGCAGCTGCGCAAGCTGAGCACCGGCAGCGCCGTCGAGATCGTCGGCGAGCTGGTCGCCTCGCCCGCGAAAGGCCAGCGCGTCGAGCTCCAGGCCACCGAGGTCATCATCGTCGGCCTCGCGGACGCGAGCTTCCCGCTGCAGAAGAAGCGCCACACCTACGAGTTCCTGCGCGAGATAGCCCACCTGCGCGCGCGCACCAACACCTTCGGCGCGGTGTTTCGGGTCCGCAGCGCGCTGGCGCAGGCGATCCACGGCTTCTTCCAGGACCGCGGCTTCGTGTACGTACATACGCCGATCATCACCGCCGCGGACGCCGAGGGCGCCGGCGAGATGTTCCGCGTCAGCACCCTCGATCCCGACAAGCCCCCGCGCACGCCCGACGGCAAGATCGACTACCACCAGGACTTCTTCAGCAAGCCGACCTACCTGACCGTGTCCGGCCAGCTCAACGGCGAGACCTTCGCGCTCGGGCTCTCGGACATCTACACCTTCGGTCCGACCTTCCGCGCCGAGAACTCCAACACCACCCGCCACGTCGCCGAGTTCTGGATGATCGAGCCCGAGATGGCCTGGGCCGACCTCGACGACAACGCCGACCTCGCCGAGGCCTTCATCAAGCACCTGCTGCGCGCCGCCCTCGACCGCTGTCAGGAGGACCTGGCGTTCTTCAACGAACGCATCGACACCGGCCTCGTCGCTCGCCTCCAGCACGTCGTCGACGCCGGCTTCGAGCGCATGAGCTACACCGAGGCCGTGCGCCGGCTCGAGCAGTCGGGCCAGAAGTTCGAGTTCCCGGTGTTCTGGGGCGCCAACCTCCAGGCCGAGCACGAGCGCTACCTGACCGAGACCCTCGTCGGTCGCCCCGTGTTCGTCACCGACTACCCCAAGGAGATCAAGGCGTTCTATATGCGCCGCAACGACGACGGCAAGACCGTCGCGGCCCTCGACCTGCTGGTCCCCAAGATCGGCGAGCTCATCGGTGGCAGCCAGCGCGAGGAGCGGCTCGACATCCTCGAGGCCGGCATCAACCACGCCAAGCTGAGCCCGGTCGATTACGCCTGGTACCTCGACACCCGCCGCTTCGGCTCCGCTCCCCACGCCGGCTTCGGCCTCGGTTTCGAGCGCCTCGTCATGTACGTCACCGGCATGGAGAACATCCGCGACGTGATCCCGTTCCCGCGCACCCCGAGAAACTGCGACTTCTAGGTCCAGAACCGGCCACAGGGCCTAATGGCTCCATTTTTTGCGCCATGGTTTGTCGGTCAGTTGACCGCGGACAACTCGCCGCGCCATCTGGAGGGTGACCCGGAGCCACATTTAGCGGACTTTAGGAGGAAAATTTGAAAAGCCGCTGGCCTCGGTCTGGCGCAAACGCTAGCCTTGGAAACGTGGGCACAAGCGGCCCCTGGGCGCGAAATGACGAGGGGATACGGCGCAAGGAACTAGGCATGAAGGATCTCCCAAGCATGGCGTCCAAAAGCGCCGGCACGGTGCCGCGGTCAACGACGAGCTTGGACTGAGGAGGGTTTAGCTATGTATCTGCGAAGAAACAAAGTCCGTTGTGGTGAGTCGCGCAGGACCTACCTCTCCATCGCGCATAACGTGTGGTGGTCAGGTGAGGGCAACAAGAAGGCGCAAAGTCGGCCGATCGTGGTGGCCAGCTTCGGAGTCGAGGACCAGGTCGATGTCGACCTCGCCCGCGACCTCGTGGCCGCGGTCGAGCGTTGCGCGCCGAAGTTTCAGATCCGGCGGGGCGAGGGCAAGGATGCGACGATGCGCATCGCCCAGGAGATCCGCAAGATCGAGCCGTTCCTGAAGGTGCTGGCGAGCCGCAAGCTCGGCCTGTCCCAGCATCTGCCGCCGCACCCGGAGCGCGCGGTCATCCTCGATGCGCTGATCCGCGACAAGCTCAGCGAGCCCACCGAGACCTCGGTCGGCGCCCGCGAGGACGCGATCCTGTCCAGCCTGAAGATGCACATCGCCAGCTGAGCTGGCGGGCTGCATCCCGGTCACATCATGTGACCGAGTGACCCGCTGGCCACCTGATCATCTGACATCGCCCCGCAGCCCGGGCTGCTCTCGTTGAAATCCTGACCGCGCCGATCCGGCCCCTGACTCGTGCTCTGGACGACCGAGTCGCAGGGCCGACCGGATCCTCGCGCGCAAGACGGCCGTGGAGCCGTGTGCCTTTGCAGGCCACACGTTCCACGGCCGATTTTTTCGCGTTCAGCTAGCGAGCCGGGTTCAGCTAGCGAGCCGGGTTCAGCTCGCGAGCCGGGTTCAGCTCGCGAGCCGGGTTCAGCTCTCGAGCAAGGTGCGAAGCAGGCGGGCCGGCAGCGGCGCCTCGGGGCGGCGCGACACGAACACACTCTTGCCGCCGAGCCGCAGCAGCGTGCCCGGACCCAGGCGCGGCGCATGCACCTCGAGCGCCTGCACCTTGACGCCGTCGAGCTCGCGCGGGGTGGCGCGCTCCTCGAACTTGCCGCGATTGAGCGGCTGCTTGTCGACGAAGACCTCGCTGAGGAACTCGACCTTGACCGCGAAGTCGACCGCCTTGCCCTGCAGGCGGCCGCGCAGGTCGGCGGGCAGCGACTCGGGGGCGTTGCGATCGACCTGGGCGATCTGGAACGGGCGCAGAAGCTCGCTCTCGGACAGCTCGATGGGCAGCGCCACGACCACGCCGAGATCGTCCTCGGCGAAGCTGAGCTTGCTGGCGGCCTCCTGGCCGCGCTGCTGCATCTCCACGAGCTCCGCCGCGCGATCGGCCGCGCGACGCTTGGTGTCGTCGGCCGCGGTCATCGTC
>NZ_JACCSO010000341.1 GCF_013812955.1 Nannocystis sp.
GCTGCGGTAGGCGTCCTCGATCTCGCGGTTCTTCTCCGAGATCTCGAGGTAGCTCTGGCGCACGCGCTCGTTGACGAGGCGCAGCTCCTCGCTGGCGCGCTCCTGCTCCCAGGCGGCGTCGAAGGCCTGGCGGCGCAGGCGGCCGTTGATGAACGAGCCGATCACGACCACCGCGGCGGTGACGATCAGGAAGATGCTGTTGGTGAGGAAGACGCTCCAGTTCCACTCGATCAGCGGCCTGGGGTCGACGAGCTGGAGGAACACGACGAAGGCGACGTAGATCGCGGCGGCGGCGACCGCCAGCGCGACCGGGCCGACCGGCACGAGCACGCCGATCGCCACGAGGGTCAGGCTCATGCCGGCGTAGTAATAGCTCTCGTGGCCCATGTAGAGCGCGCTCATCAGGGCGATGGTGCCGCCGGTGGCGACGGCGCCGATCATGGCGAAGGTCTCGACCCGGCCGGCGAAGCGCGGGTGCTCGCTGAGGCGCAGCAGCGCGTACAGGCCGATGCAGAGGGCCGCGCGCAGCACGAAGAAGGTGTACATCAGGCCGTGCTCGGCGACGGTGGTGGCGTCGACGACGGCGAAGCCGAGGATCAAGGTGATGCTCAGCCAGGTGGCGCGCTGATAGCCGGCTCGCAGGTCCCCGCGCAATTGCAGCTCGAAGGCGTCACCCCGCTGGAGCGAGGTGCTGCTCGTGCCGCTCATGCCAGGGAGCTTGTCGGCCTGGGTCATCGATGTCCGACGGTGATGTGGGCCTGCGGAGGGTCGCCGAAGCCGAGGTGATTCTCGACCCGACGAAAACCGGCGCGCTCGCTCAGAGCGCAGAGCTCGTCGCGCGAGAAGAAGGCGAACTGGCCCTCCTCGGCGAGCATCAGCAGGAAGGCGGCGTTGTTGAGGAAGGCGCGCATGTCGGCGGCGAAGCCGGCCCGGTCGGTGCCCGGGGGCAGCGGCAGGTTCGGGTCGGACTCGATGCGCCGCAGCACCCGCTGGTAGATGCGGCTCATGTCGAAGTCGGGGAGCATCGAGGACACGACGATGCGCCCGCCGGGCTTGAGCACGCGGTGGAACTCGCGCATCAGCTCGAGCGGGTTGCCGAGGTAGCTGAGCACCAGGCTGCAGTTGATGCGGTCGAGGCTGGCGTCGGCGAAGGGCAGGCGCTCGACGGCGTCGCCTGTCTTGATGGACAGGCGGCTGAGCTTGAGGTCGCCGACCGAGGGTTGTTCACTGCGGGCGGAGCGTTCACTGCGGTCGGAGCGCTCACGTCGAGCCTTGCCCTCGCGGGTGAGGTCGTCGTCGTCCCAGTGGCCGCGCAGCCATCGGCTGAGGCGGTTGGTGTCGAGGATGACCTCTTGCTCGTCGGCGGGGAAGTTGGCGCGGACGTGGGCGAGGTCCTGCTTGTCGAGCTCGCGGCCGCGCACGATGTCGTGCACGCGCCAGTCTTCGCAGGCGCGCCAGGTGTCGATCGAGTAGTCGCTGAGGCCGCGCACGATGCCCTTGAGGGCGTCGTAGCCGAACAGCTCGCCGGCGACGAAGCGCCGCAGGGTGCGGATCGGGCTGATGTCGAGGTTGACGGTGTGGCGGGTGACGGCGGGCATCGCCAGCTCGCGCTCGCGGGCGAGGGTGCCGAGCTTGCGTTCGGCCTCGTCGAGGGCCTGGGGGACGAAGTCGACGAGCGCGAGGCGGGCGCAGACGGGGCGGGACTTGTGGCCGCGGCGGCGCAGGAGCCTGGCGGCGTAGTTGCCGGTGCCGCAGCCCATGTCGGCGACCTGGTGTTCGGGCTTGATGTCGAGCAGGTCGGCCTCGCGGTCGAGGAAGCCGAGGTACTCCTCGGAGGCGTTCAGGACGTCGTAGCCGACCTTGTGTTCGCTGTCGCCGAGCAGGTAGTCGTGCCAGTAGGAGCGGCGATCGGGGAGCGGGATCTTGGGCACGCGGCGCCACTCAGCGTGGCGGACGCGCGTGATCTCGCGGGGATCGGGGATCGCGGGCTCGAGCTCATCGCGCAGCACCTGGCGGCCGATGCAGCGCACGATCTGCGAGAACAGGGTGATCGCCTCGAAGGAGGTCAGCGGCAGGTGGCCGATGTCGAGCTCGATCAGCTCGCGCGGGGCGGTGGCCGGCACGGCCATGAACTCGCGGATCGTGGCCGGGTCGATCCAGGCGTCGTGGCGGCCCAGGAACCATGTGACGGGGATCCCGATCGCGGCGATCTCGCGCCGGGCGTCGGACATGAAGGCGAGGCCGCTGCGGATCAGGTCGTCGGCGTAGGGGTCGCCGTCGATGTTGATGCCGAGGATCGCGGCGGTGCCGATGTGCTTGCCGCTCGCGCGCTGGGCGATATAGTCGACGCCGCCGGCGGCGTTGCGGATCATCTCCTGGGCGCTGACGGCCCCGTTGACGCCGATCAGGTAGTTCACGCGCCGGCCCGCGTCCTGGAACGCCGCGCGGCGGCCGGGCACGCCCTGCAGGCTGAAGCAGCACAGCACGACCTCGCTCGGCGAAAACAGCGGGTTATTGTAGACGTGGTCGATGACGGCGTGGATATCGTCGACGGCCTGGGTGAGGCTGCTGCGCAGGGCCTCGCGGCCGGGCTCACGGCAGTCGGGGTCCTTGTAGCTCTCGCCGATGTTGCGCACGCCGTCGAAGCGCAGGACGACGACGTCGCGGCGGGCCCGGGCGAAGCTCTCGACCAGGATCTGCGCGAGCACGCTGGTCGACTCCTTGCGCTTGCCGTGGGCCGGCGGGATCACGATCACCGGCGCGTGCAGCTTGCGACCGGCGCGCGGGGTGGTGTTCAGCAGGGCGACGATGTCCTCGCGCCGCTTGTTGGGGATGCGCACGACCTCGACCCCGGAGGCGGCGGTGCCGGTCTGCAGCTGCGGGGCGCGGCGCGGGACCATGCGGCCGATCAGCTGGCCCATCTTCTCGACGAAGCTAAACGTCTTCTTCTCCGCGGCGGCGCGCGGGCGGGCGCCCTTGGTGAAGGC
>NZ_JACCSO010000183.1 GCF_013812955.1 Nannocystis sp.
CCATGCGGCCGCGATCGGCGGCCGGGACCGCGTCGCCGCGACCTCGGTGCGCGGCGCCTCGCCGCCCGGCCACAGCCACCACGCCACCACCAGCGCCGCCAAAACCAGCAGCCCGAGCGCCACCAGCCGCCACCAGCCCGGTCGCCGCTCAGCCATCGACATGTCCGTTCCGACATGTCCAGGCGGCGAGGTCCCACGAGCCCCCAGCCGGCCGACAAGATGGGACGCACCAGCTCACAGAAGCCGTCAGCTTACGCCGCCGGCCCCCGCGTGTGAAGAAGTTCGGCTCGCGCGCGCCACGTCAGCTCGCGGGCGCGACATCCGTGGGTTGGATGTACACCTCGTCCTCGTCGGCGAGCTTGACATTCCAGCAGTTGCCGTTGGCGGCGACCAGCGTGAAGCGCGTGCCCTTCGCCAGCTTGCCGTCATTGGGCCGGGCCTGGGCGCAGCCGCTGTCATAAAACAGCGTGTCGCGGGTGACGACGAAGGTATCGCCCGGTTTGGCCTCAGGGGGCGCGGTCGCCTGGCCCTTGGCGCAAGCGGTGACGAACAGCAGGGTGATCGCGGCGAGGCGCAGCATGGGGTCTAGTCTCCGCGGGCATTGTAATGGCACTCGCCCGCGGGGGCCCGATCGATAGCGCCCGAGCCCGGTGCGCGGCTCTTGCCCGCGGCGCGGCTCTTGCTCGCCACGCGGCTCTTGCTCGCGGCGCCGCGCTGCCGCATCATCCGGCCTCATGCGCAGTCCCACGCTCCTCCTCACCCTCGCCTGTACCCTCGTCGCCTGCAGCGGCAGTGACAACGGCGGCCCCGTCGACTCCGGACTGCCCGCCGAGCGCAAGGGCAGCGAGCTCACCGAGGCCGAGGCCACACAGCTGTGTGAGGCGCGCGCCGAGCAGCTCTCCGCCCAGCTCGACACCGAGGACTTCAAGCACCAGTACTGCGTGTTCGCCGGGATCGCCGCCGCCGCGCTCGGCGGCGGCATGGTCTCGACCTGCGAGACCTTCTACGACATGTGCATGAAGATGGACTTCAAGCCGACCGACAGCGGCGCGGCCTGCATGCTCGGCTTCGAGCTGTCCACCTGCGACGCCACAGTGACCGTGCTCGAGGACTGCTTCACCGAGCAAAACGACGCCACCGCGGCGGCCTTCAAGGCGGCCTCCTGCGACGACCTCGGCAAGGAGCCGATGGAGTCCACCTCGGGCCCCGCCTGCACCAAGGCCCAGGCCAGCTGCCCCGGCGTCGGCTGAGCAGCACGGCGACGCCGATCGGCTGAGCCCGCCGAGGCCTCCGTCCGTCGCCGACGATCTTCTCCGCGTGGCGAGGTGACGGTACACTCCGGCGCCTTGGAGAGCCGCCCCTCGCCCCACCCGCGCGCCGTGCTCCTGTTCGCCGCCACGATCGGCGTCGGAGCCTGTCTGCTGTTTCAGGTCCAGTTCATCCTCGGCAAGCAGATCCTTCCATGGTTCGGCGGCGCCCCGCAGGTATGGACCACCTGCATGCTGTTCTTCCAGCTGCTGCTGCTGGCCGGCTACGCCTATGCGCACCTGCTCGGCCAGATCGCCGACCCCCGCCGCCAGCGCAGCATCCACCTCGCCGCGCTCGCCTTCGCCGCCGCGCTGCTGCTGGTCCGCCTGCTCCTGTGGCCCTCGCCGATCACCCCCTCGGACGCCTGGAAGCCCGGCCCCGGCGACGACCCCGTCGTGGCGATCCTCGGCCTCCTGCTGTTCACGATCGGGCCGCCCTTCTTCGTGCTCGCCTCGACCGGCCCGCTGCTGCAGAGCTGGTACGCCCGCTGCTTCCCCGGCGCCTCGCCCTACCGCCTCTACGCCCTCTCCAACCTCGGCTCGCTGCTCGGCCTGCTCAGCTACCCCTTCGTGCTCGAGCCCCTGCTCCCGCTCGCCGGCCAGGGCTGGGCCTGGTCGGCCGGCTTCCTGGTGTTCGTGCTCGGCTGCGGCGCGACGGCCGTGCTCGCCGGTAGCGAACTGCCCGCCGGCCAGGTCAGTCCCTCGGGACATGTCCCTTCAGACATCCAGCCGCCGAGCCGCGCGCGTCGGCTGTTATGGTTCGCCCTGGCGATGGTCGCCTCGGTGCTGCTGCTCGCGGTCACCAGCCAGATCTCGCTCGAGGTCGCCGTCATCCCGTTCCTGTGGATGCTGCCGCTCGCGCTCTACCTGCTGAGCTTCGTGCTCTGCTTCGAGTACGAGCGCCTGTACCACCGCGGCTTCTGGATCCCCGCGCTGCTGCTCGGCGGCGGCGGGACGGCGGCGATCATCGGCATCGGCGTGCACGCGCCGATGCTCATCCAGCTCGTCGTCTATCTGCTGACCCTGTTCTTCGCCTGCGTGGTCTGCCACGGCGAGCTGGTCCGGCGCCGCCCCGACCCGCGCCACCTCACCAACTTCTACCTGACCGTCTCCGCCGGCGGCGCAGCCGGCGGGATCTTCACCGGCATCCTCGCGCCCGCGCTGTTCATCGGGCTCTGGGAGCTCCCCCTCGCCCTGTTCGCCGCCTGTGCCCTCGCCCTCGGCTGCGCCCGCGACAGCGCCTGGCCGTCGCCACTCGTCGTGCGCCGCCTCGGCGGCGACCTCGGCCCCGTCTACCTGCGCCGCATCGCCGGCGGATTCGGCCTCGTCTACCTGCTCGGGCTCGCCGGCGTGCTCGGCTACCAGACTTACATCGAGCTCGAGGGCCACGTCGTCGCCAGCCGCGGCTTCTTCGGCGTGCTGCGCGTCGACACCGACACCGGCGAGTCCGGCGAGCTGCGCTACCGCCTCCGCCACGGCCGCATCACCCACGGCATCCAGTTCACCGACCCCGACCTCGCGCGCCAGCCGACCACCTACTACGGCCCTGGCAGCGCCGTCGGCCTGGCGATCCGCCACCACCAGCGTCGCGCCCGCGGGGAGCCCCTGCGCCTCGGCTTCGTCGGCCTCGGCGTCGGCACCCTCGCCACCTACGCCGCGCAGGGCGACCGCGTGCGCTTCTACGAGATCGACCCCGAGATGGTCGCCCTGTCCTCGGGGCCAGCCCCGATCTTCACCTACTTGCGCGACTGTCGCGGCAGCGTCGAGGTCGCCATCGGCGACGCGCGCATCAACCTCGAGCGCGAGGCCGACCAGGGCTTCGATGTGCTCGCCATCGACGCCTTCAGCAGCGACTCGATCCCCGTGCACCTGCTGACCGTCGAGGCCGTCGAGCTCTACCTCCGCCACCTGCGCGGCCCCGACAGCGTGCTCGCCATTCACATCTCCAACCGTTACCTCGAGCTCGACCCGGTCGTGCGCGCCATCGCCAGGCACCTCGGCCTCGTGACCATCCGCATCGACGACGCCGAGGACAACGTGATGGTCTACAGCAGCGACTGGATGCTCGTGGTCCGCGACCCCGCCGCCCTCGCGGCCCCGGAGATCCTCGACACCCCCGGCCGACCAGTCCCCGCTGAATCCACCCCCTGGCCCCTGTGGACCGACGCCTACAGCAACTTGATGCAGGTATTCAAGGGCTGACCATGGCGAGCTCAAATCAACCCTGTTGATCGCAACTCGAGTGCGCGGACCACGTCGTCGGCGCCTCTTGTTGTTTAGTATAAACGCGTGCGCCGTCGTCGACTGCGACGATGTGCCCGCCCCGCGACGCTCCCTGTCGCAAGAGCCATGTCCATCCGCACGAAGACGATGCGCCCGGAGGGGCGGCGTGGGGCCGGCTCTCGGCGCAGGCGACCGTTCGGTCCTTCAGCACAAATGGTGGTGTCAGGGGGCCGGCGGGCGGGGCGACCGAGTCTAGCGCGAGGGCCACCGGCGTCCCAACGCCTGGCAGCGAGCGAGCGCGACCTGTCCGAGCGTCGCCCCGCCCGCCGGACACCTGACTGCGCCAGGTTGTGCGGGCAAAAAGCCGGCCCCACGCCGGCCCGTGCGACGTCGTCCGCGCACACAACCAAGCGCACCCGCCCGTGCGACGTCGTCCGCACACACAACCATCCATGCAGGAGCCCGCTCACACGCGCCCGTGCGCGGCGGGCCAGCCGCAGCCTCCGCTTCGAGTAGTCTCCGCCCCCGTGATCCACGTCGACGCCATCTCGAAGCAGCACGGCAAGCAGATCCTGTTCGTGGAGACCTCGGCGACGGTGTTTCGCGGCGAGAAGGTCGGGCTGGTCGGTCCCAATGGTTCGGGCAAGACGACCATTTATCGGATGGTCATGGGGACCGAGACGCCTGACGAGGGTCAGGTGCGCGTCGACAAGAACATCACGCTTGGTTACTTCAGCCAGGATGTCGGCGAGATGGCGGGGCGCAGCGTCGTCGCCGAGACGATGGACGGAGCGGGTCCGGTCGCGCAGGTCGCCGCGGAGATGACGGAGCTCGAGCACGCGCTCGCCGATCCGGCGCGCATGCACGAGATGGACCGGCTGGTGACCCGCTTTGGCGAGGTGCAGGCGCGCTTCGACGAGCTCGGCGGCTACGCGCTCGACGCTCGCGCGCGGGAGATCCTCGCCGGCCTCGGCTTCGCGCAGGATCTGATGGACGGCGACGTCGGCAAGCTCAGCGGCGGATGGAAGATGCGGGTCGCGCTGGCGCGGATCCTGCTGATGCGCCCCGACGTGCTGCTGCTCGACGAGCCGACCAACCATCTCGACCTCGAGTCGATCTTGTGGCTGGAGAAGTACCTCAAGGACTTCACGGGCGCGGTCATCATGACCAGCCACGATCGCGAGTTCCTGAACCGCCTCGTGACCAAGATCGTCGAGATCGACGGCGGCGAGCTGGTCACCTACGTCGGCGACTACGACTTCTACGAGCAGCAGCGCGCGCTGGGCGAGGCCCAGGCCCAGGCCCAGTATGAGCGCCAGCAGGCGATGCTCGCCAAGGAGATCCGGTTCATCGAGCGCTTCAAGGCCCAGGCCGGGCGGGCGGCGCAGGTGCAGTCGCGGGTCAAGAAGCTCGACAAGATCGAGAAGGTCGAGCCGCCGCGCCGCCGCAAGGTCCTGAGCTTCGACTTTCGCCCGGCCCCGCGCTCCGGCAACGACGTGATCAAGATCGCCGGCATCAACAAGGCGTACGGCAAGAAGGTCGTCTACGACAACTTCGACCTGATGGTGCGCCGCCGCGAGCGCTGGTGCGTCATGGGTGAGAACGGCGCGGGCAAGTCGACCCTGCTCAAGCTGATCGCCGGCCAGACCCAGCCCGACAGCGGCGCGGTCACCATCGGCGCGGCCGTCAAGCTCGGCTACTTCGCCCAGCACGCGATGGACCTGCTCGGCGACAGCGGCACCGTGATGGAGACCTTCATGGCCGCCTTCCCGCTGGCCTCGATCGGCACGCTGCGCGCGCTGGCCGGCGCCTTCGGCTTCTCCGGCGACGACATCGAGAAGCCGGTCCGGATCCTCTCCGGCGGCGAGAAGGCGCGCGTGGTGCTGGCCCTGATGCTCTTCGACCCGCCGAACCTGCTGGTCCTCGACGAGCCCACCAACCATCTCGACATGGCCACCAAGGACATGCTGGTCGAGGCGCTCGCCAACTTCGAGGGCACCATGATCTTCGTCTCCCACGATCGTCGCTTCCTCGCCGCGCTGTCCAACCGCGTGCTCGAGATCAGCGGCGGCACGCCTCGCGTCTACGGCGGCGGCTACACCGAGTACGTGGCCCAGAGCGGCCACGAGGCGCCCGGCATGCGGGCTTAGAGCCGGCTCAGGTGAGGATCGCCCGCAGCACCAGGAACAGCACGCCGGCCAGGACCATCGACACCGGCAGGGTCAGCAGCCAGGCCGACGCGATCTTGGTGATGGTTTGCATCTGCAGGCCGGAGCGCTGCGCGACCATTGTGCCAGCGATGCCCGAGGACAGCACGTGGGTGGTGCTGACCGGCAGGCCGAGGCCGGCGGAGATGCCGATCGTGCTCATCGCCACCAGCTCGGCGGCGGCGCCCTGCGCGTAGGTCAGGTGGTCCTTGCCGATCTTCTCGCCGACCGTCACGACGATGCGGCGCCAGCCGACCATCGTGCCGATGCCGAGCGCCAGCGCCACGCAGGACAGCACCCAGTTGGGCGCGTAATCGGTCAGGCTGCGCAGCTCGCCGCGGGCCGTCTTCAGCTCGGCCGCGGCCGACTTTTCGAACCTGGGCTCGAGCTTCTTCACCGTCGAGTCGATCAGCAGCACGTCGCGGCGGACCATCCAGCGCTCGTCCGCGGGCACGTCGCGGATGTTCCCGGCGCCCTTGAGGAGGGCGTCGAGCTCGGCGAGCTCGGCGTGCAGCATCGCCATCGTCATCTCGTCGCCGACCGTGGGCTCGCTCGCCAGGGCCTGCTCGATCGCGTCCACGGCGCGGGCCGCCCGCTGGAGCTCGGGCTGGCTGAGCCCGAGGTTGAGGGCGAAGCCGGCGGGCACGATGCCCATCAGGATCAACATCACCAGGCCGACGCCCTTTTGTCCGTCGTTGGAGCCGTGGGCGAAGCTGACGCCGGTGCAGGTGCCGATCAGCACCGTGCGGATCCAGGGCGGCGGCGGGCGGGTGCCGACCGGCGGGCGGTACAGCTGCGGGTCGCGGATCAGCTTGCGGGCGGCGAGCAGCAGCAGCGCCGCCAGGGTGAAGCCGACCAGCGGGGAGATCAGCAGCGCGAGGCCGACGTCGCCGGCCTTGGCCCAGTTGACCCCGACCCCGAACTCGTGGCCCGGCAGCATCGAGTTGGCGAGGCCGACGCCCACGATCGCGCCGATGAGCGTGTGCGAGCTCGAGGACGGCAGGCCGAAGTACCAGGTCCCGAGGTTCCAGGTGATCGCCGCCAGCAGCAGGGCGAGCAGCATCGCCAGGCCCGCGCCGGTGCCGTTGGCGACCAGCAGCTCGACCGGCAGCAGGTTGATGATGCTGAGCGCGACCGCGATGCCGCCGACGAACACGCCGAGGAAGTTACAGATGCCCGACAGGATCACCGCCGTCCACGGGCGCAGCGAGCGGGTGTAGATCACGGTCGCCACGGCGTTGGCCGTGTCGTGAAAGCCGTTGACGAACTCGAAGCCGAACGCGATCACCAGCGAGAGCACGAGCAGCAGCAGGGTGCCCGTTCCGAGACTTCCGTCGAAGAGTGCTTCCATGGTTTGAGGGCTCCTGAGCGATATTGGGGCCACCGTAGCGTGGGCGGCCGCGCGTTGTCGCGTCACAATGCATCGCCACTCCGGATCTTCATGTAACGCCGATGTGACGGGAAGGCGACCGCCCAAAGGGCCGTCACACGGCGTGCCAGGGGCATCTGCCGATCACGACTGCGAAATTTTCGCGTGCTTGCCCCAGCGCGGCGACCGCGTAGCTTTGCTACCCTGAAACATCCGCGACACCCCGGTGCCGTGAGCCATCCTTTAAACCCACTGCCCACTTAAACCATCATGCGAACCCCACCACTGCTGCTCATCCTGATGTTGGCCGCGTGCCCGGACACCGCCGACGACGACAACCCCGGGGCCAAGGTCGGCGAGTTCGGGGTCGGCGTCTTCCGCTACCGCTGCACGGCCCCCGGAGATCCGCTCTGCCTGGACGGCGTCAGCACGGCGCAGGACTTCCCCGAGGCCCTCGCCCGCGGCAGCCAGATCGACCTCGAGTTCAGCTGGCAAGACGACGAGGACCACCGCAACGAGCCGCTGCCGGAGCTGCAATCGGCGACCAGCGATCGCCTGCGCGACGACGGGGCCCGCTTCACCGCGCTCGAGCCCGGCTTTGTCGCCGTCATCGCGGTCACCGGCAACAGCCAGGTCGTCGAGCTCGTGCACTTCGAGATCGCCGAGATCGACGAGCTTCGCGCGGTCCCCTCCCCGGTCACCGACTTCCCGGCACCGCTGGCCCAGCTCGACCTCGTCACCGGCGAGGAGCGGGCCTTGCAAGGCCTCGTCGTCGACATCCACGACGTGCAACTCGGCGGCATCATCCCCTACAGCTGGGCCAGCGAGGACCCCACGGTGCTCGAGGTCGTCAGCGGCGGCTCCACCGGCCGCGTCAGGGTCAGGGCCGTGATCAGCGGCGCCACCAACCTCGTGCTCACCCAGGGCGAGCGCACCCTGACCCTCCCGGTGCTCGTCGAGCCCGGTGATGCCTTCACCACCGGCGATCCGACCAGCGACGGCTCGAGCGACGGCTCGAGCGGCTCGAGCGGCAGCACCACCGCCGACACCGGCACCACCGACGACACCGACAGCGACACCAGCGGCGGCTCGTCCGGCACCTCCGGAGGTGCGCTGTGAACCGCCTGCTCCCCCTGTTCGCCCTGCTCGCCGCGGCCGCGTGCCAGCCGCGCTACGACGGCATCGAGCTGACCCTGACTTCCACCCCGCCGGTGCCGGTGCGGATCAGCGGCACGGAGATCGAGCTACCGCTCGGCGTCGCCGTCGCCGTCGATGTCGAGCCGCAGTCGTCGAGCCGCTTCAACTACTACGAGGACGACCCGCTCGAGCTGCGCTCGCAGGACCGCGCCATCCTGCGCGTCGAGATCACCGAAGACCCGCGCATCTTCGTGCTCGTCGCCGTCAGCCCCGGCGAGACCTGCGTCGACATCGAGGTCGTCGGTGACGACCACGGCTGCATCCCCGCGACCGTGCTCGCCAAGCCCAACTGACAGGACCTGCGCCCGGGGACATGTCCGTCAGGGCATGTTCCCGGGGCCAGCCTCGCCGTCGATGCTCCCCGACCTTCCGGGTCTCAATTGGCGTCACGGCCCCGTGGCCGGCGAGCCGTGGTCGAGGGTGGCGCGCCGCTTCTGATAGGCGTTGACCTCGCGGTCGCTCGGCATCAGCGCCAGCAGCGACTCCTGGGTCTCGATCTGGGCGGCCGCGATCAGCTGATTGAGCTGGCCGAGCTCCTCCGCCGAGACCTGGATGCCGTCGATGAAGCGCTGCGCGAGCACCAGGTCGACCTGCTGCAGGCGC
Organism: Nannocystis sp.; assembly: GCF_013812955.1. Classification (GTDB taxonomy): domain Bacteria; phylum Myxococcota_A; class Polyangia; order Nannocystales; family Nannocystaceae; genus Nannocystis. The sequence goes on from NZ_JACCSO010000183.1 coordinate 8,907, forward strand.
CGCTGAAACGCGTTGAACACGGCCAGGCGGGCGGCAGCGCGGGCGCCGGCGACCTCGACCAGCCGGCCCTGGAAGCCGACCTTGCCGAGCAGCGTGAACAGGCCGCCGGTCGCGGTCATCGCCCAGCCGGTGAAGTGCTCGGCGCCCTCGTGGTAGCTGAACCACAGGCCGCCGAGGATCGCCAGGCAGCCGATGCCGAACACGACCACCCACATGCCGACGGAGATCCAGGTCGCGACCCCGTCGCCGGTGGCGATCAACTTGATGTGGTTGCTCTGCCGGGTGTCGAACTCGGCGACCACGGCGCGGCGGCTCTCGAGGTCCTGGCGGCGGACCTGGGCGCGATCGACCGCGATCGATCCGCCGATCTCGATCAATAGGCGGCGGGCCGCGTCCTCGCGGCGGGTCTGGCCGCAGCGCAGCTGCGCGTCCAGGTGCTCGACCACGCCGACGCGGGTCATGCAGCGCAGCGCGGCCGCGAGCTTGTCGTCGCGCTCGGCCGAGCTCGTGGCCAGGTCGAGCAGGCGGCCGACCGCGTGCGGCGTGGTCAGCAGCAGCTCGAGCGCGCGCGCGGCCTCGTGGGCGACGCCCGGGCTGGCGCTCTCGAGCTCGGCGATCAGCAGGTCGGTCTGCGGGATGCCCAGGCGACCGATGCCGCTGACCGCGACGCCGACCATGTCGTAGAACTCGCGCATGCGTCGCTTCGCGGCGACGAAGCGGGCCAGCGTGTGCGAGGCCTCGGCCGCGCGGGAGGTCGCGCCGAAGCGGCCGAGCACGGTCAGCGCGTCCCAGGTGTAGGACGCGAACGGCCCCTCGTCGACGATCGCCTGCACCCGCTCGAAGGCCTGCGGCAGCGGCACCACCCGCAGCGCCCGCAGGGCCGCGCTCTGGGCGACCACCGCCGACGGCGGTGGTTCACCGGTCGTAAAGGAGTAGACCGCGGCGCTCGGAAACGGCGCCTGTCCGCCCGCCAGCGCCCACAGCAGGGCGGCCAGCGCGTCCGGGTCGTCCTTGCGATCCACGCTCATCGCCCACGCCAGGCAGCGCAGCATCAGGTGTTCGCCGGGGTCGCGGGCGATCGCCTCGGCGCGCATCTGGGCCCAGGCCGCGAGCTCCTTGCGCCCGCTCGCGGTCGCTAGTGTCCAGTAGCGGACCCAGCGGTTGGGCTCCTGGGTCCGGTCGGCATAGAGCTCGATGAGGCGCCTCGACTCGGCGTCGTCGCCAGCGATCACCACCAGCGCAGAGAGCTGCCAGCAGCGCGTCCACGAGCCGGAGTGCTCCTCGTCGTCGACCCGGCGGTGGGAGTCGGCGGCGAGCACCAGCGTGAGGCTGATGCGCAGGCTCGTCAGCAGACTCGAGCTGCCGTCGCTGGCCAATTGCGCGAGCTGGGCGAGCAGGCTCTCGCGCAG
>NZ_JACCSO010000349.1 GCF_013812955.1 Nannocystis sp.
AGCACCGGCTCGGCGACGCGGGCCCGCAGCGCGGCGAGCTCGCGCTCCATCGCCGCCGAGGCGCTCGCCGAGTCGCCGAGCTGACGCTCCTGGATCATCGCAAACACGAACAGCACGACCATGAACACGTCGAGCAGCGGCAGCAGGTCGAGGCTGTGCCGGCGGCGCTTCACGGCGCGGGCTCCTGCGGGCGCTCGAGGCCGGCGAGCAGCGCCTCGCGCACGTGCTGCGACACGCGCTCGAGCAGGCTCTCGCAGGCGCCGGCGACGATCGACAGGCCGATCGCGCCGATCAACCCCCAGAAGGTCGTCCCGAGGGCCATCGGCAGGCGGGCGCGGAAGCCCTCGAGGTCGGTCGGGTCGGAGCTGACGAGCGCGAACACGGTGCCGAGGATCCCGAGGTGGATCGACAGCTGGGAGAAGCGCTCGATCCAGCCGATGCGCTCGCCGAGGCGGACCAGCGTGCGCGCCGCGGGCTCGACCGTCTGCCCGTGCATGAGCCGGGCGATCTCCTCGAACGACAGATCGACGATCGGCGCCGACTCGAGGCGCCGGCGGATGGGATGGTCGGCCGCCAGCTGCGCGCCGATCCGCCGCAGGACCATCAGCCCGCCGGTCAGCAGGTCGCTCTGGCGAGCCGCCCCGCGCAGCCAGGAAAATGACACGCCCCACATCGCCGCGACCGCCGCGACGACGAGGATGCTGAACGGGTCGAGCAGCGCCTGCCAGAACACGGGCCGCGCCTCACTCCGAGAGGACCTGCACCTTGATGCCGCGCGCCTGCAGGCAACTCTTGAACCTGTCGACCGTGCCCTGCGTGCCGGCCGTCGCCTCGACATCGGCCGCGCTCGCCACGATCTCCTTGCACAGGTCCTCGCAGCTCTGGGTGGCCTTGTCGCCCTCCATCCGGCAGTGTTCGCCCTGCACGACCACGCGGACCTTGCCGGTCGGATCAATCTTCGTGACGTCCCTCGCTGCGTCCTTCGCTACGTCCTTGGTGGCCTCGAGCTGCCCGGCACCCTGGCCCGGCCCGAACCCCAGGCCCGTGAAGCAATTGTTGAGGTAGCCCGCGGCGACGGCGATGGCGACGGCCAGTACGGCGAAGATCCCGACTCGGGCAGGGCGTTTCACGCTAGCGACCATGACGCAGGCCGACGCCGACTGCAACCCGTAGTTCGCGCGCGGGTGGCCAGGGCGATCAATGCGCCGCTCAGCGGCCGAGTTCGGCCGCACGCTGCTCGGCCAGCTCCCACATGCGAATGTAGCCCTCGGCCGAGCGGAACAGCGGCTCGAGGTCGGCCTCGTCGACGGCGTCGCGGCGGGCGTCCTCGATCAGCTCGGGCAACAGGCCGATGTGCACGAGGCCCTCGGTGTTGAAGTCGAGCTTGCGGTTGCCGACCATCGGCTGCGAGAACTCGAGGTCGTCGGCGTAGGAGGCGAAGGGATAGGTGACCGGGTCGGCCTGCGGGGCCGGGCACACGCCGTCGCCGAAGCGCGGCCCGCGGGCGCCGGCGAAGCCGTTGAGGTCGAAGCCGAAGCCCTCGGCCGGGTAGCCGCCGTGGTCCTTGATGAACTGGATCTTGTCCTTGAAGCCCTGCACCGCCTGGCCGGGCGTGTCACCGCGGCAGACGTCGAGTCCGGTCTTCGAGACGCCGCCGAGCTCGTACAGCGCGCCGTTGTTGTCGCGGCCGTGGCTGCCCGAGGCCGGGTACTTGGCCGCCTGCAGCAGCTCGTAGGCGCGCACGTAGGACCACTGCGGGAGGTGGTCGACCTCGAGGATCATGCCGCGGGTCATCATCTCGCCGATCATGTGCTCGCCGAGCGGCGTGAGGGAAGCGTTCTGGCAATAGGCGCCGACCAGCGGCGGCTCGGAGATCTGGCCCAGGTACATGGCGGTGGTGTTGAGCGGCGCGTTCGGGAACTTGCTGTTGTCGACCGCCGCCGGGGAGTCGTAGACGTCGCGCGGCGTATTGAGGCCGCCGAAGTTGATGTCGCCGCTGTCGAACCCGCCGACCTGCGGATCGGGGCAGTCGAGGGTGAAGTTGGACCAGTGGCCGCTGTTGCTGAAGTTGCCGAGCTCGATGAAGGCGCGGTCGCCGTCGCCGGGCGTGAACTTGTTGTCGTACTTGTGGACCGGGAAGATGGCCCGCACGCCCAGATCGTAGTAGTGGTCGAGCTGGGACTCGATGTAGGCCTCGTCGCAGGTCGGGTCGCCGTTGCGGGGCGTGAGCTTGCAGTCGAACAGGTTGGAGGTCTCGATGCCGAGCACCACCGCCAGCTTGCCCGAGGCGATCACCGTGCGCGCCTCGGCGGGCGTGTGCACGACCCGGAACCAGCCGAGCCCCGGCCCGCCCGACTGCGCGTCGATGTAGCGCTCCATCGCGTAGCTCTCGTCGATGATGCGATCGACCGCCGTCATGTCGTCGCAGCCGTAGCGGCTCTCCTGGATGCCCTCGCCGATCATGAAGTCGCAGATGATGGCGTTGGTGGTCGCGTGCAGGACCTCCAGGCGCAGGCCGGCGAGGTAGGCCCGCTGCAGCCACACATAATACTGCGTCTGGTGGGTCGAGCGCGTGGGCCCATTGGGCCAATCGGTGAAGTCGGGGTAACCGGCGGTCGCGTGATTGTCCACGGCGAGCTGCTTCGCCACCAGGTCGGGCAGCAGGCTCGCGATGTCGGGCTCCGCGTTGCCGGTCTGGTCGAAGATGTAGCCGAAGAAGTCCTTGCGACCCATCTCGCCGTGGGAGATCGAGCAGTCGGGCAGGGCATGCTCGACGCCGAGGCGGTGATACGCGCCGCCGTGGAACAGGCCGCCGCCGCCGAACGCGTAGTTCGAGTGCACGTGCGAGTGCGTGTCGACGATGCCGTAGAGATCGCCGTCGTCGAACTTCGTGCGCGTGACCTTGCCGGTGGCGTCGAGCGAGAGCTCGGGGTACGCCTTGCAGCCGCTGGCCGGCTCGAAGGTGACGGGCCTCGGCCGCGAGCGCGGTCGTGCCGAGCAGCAGGTCGTTTCGCCGGTTGCGCAGCTGATATTGCGACCAGTCGACCACCGAGGTCTCGAGCGTCCACTCGGCGCCCGAGATATAGGTGTCGTCGATCAGCGTGACATCGGAGTCGAGCTTGGTCTGGCGGACCTGCGGGCCGTCCTCGGCCACCAGGTAGCCGCCGTCCTGGTCGTACAACACGTAGGTGCCGAGATCGGCGGCCCGCATGACGAAGCGCGCCGCGCCGGCCTTGTCGGCGGCGAATGAGAAGGCGGTCGCGTCCGCGGCCAGGTAGGTGTCCCCGCTGCGCAGCGAGAAGCAGCCGTTGGCGAACCCGTAGGTGTCGAGCTCCGGCGGCTCGCCGGTCATGTCGGTGGTGCCGGTCATACCGGTCGTCGGAGGCCCGCTCGTCGGCTCGGTGCCCGCGCTCCCGCTGGTGTCCGTGACCTGGGTGTCCCCGGCCTCGCCGCCGGCGGGCGGATCCGAGGGGCAACCAATCATGAGAGCAGTCAGGGAGAGGGGGACGAAGTCGGCGGGGCGCACTGGGCGCGACTATATCCGAAACACCGCCGCGACGGGGCCGCGTCTACCGGCCTCGCACGGACGGGCGGCGCATCAGCTCCGGGGCCTGAAGCGGACCTTCAGGCGCACGGCAGCGCTGTACATCACCGGCAACACGATCAGGGTCAGCAGCGCCGCGGACACCGTGCCGCCGACGATCACCACCGCGATCGGCCGCTGCGTCTCGGCCCCCATCGAATGCGAGAAGGCCGCGGGCAGCAGGCCAAAGGCCGCCAGCGCTGCCGTCATCAGCACCGGCCGCAGGCGCTCGGCGGCGCCCGTCAGGATCGCCTCGTCGAGCGGCGCGCCGGCCTTGCGCCGCTCCTCGATCGCCGAGAGCACGAGCACCCCGTTGAGCGCGGCCTGCCCGACCAGCGCGATGAATCCGACCGCCGCCGCGATCGACACCGGCATGTCGGCGATCCACAGTCCGATCGCCCCGCCGACGAGCGCGAAGGGCACGTTCAGCAGCACCAGGACCGCCAGCGGCAGCGAGCCGAACGCGCTAAACAGCAGCAGCAGGGTCAGCGCCAGCGCGACCGGCACGACCACGACGAGGCGGTGCATCGCCCGCTCCTTGGACTCGAATTCGCCGCCCCACTCGACCTGGGTCGCAGGGGGCAGCGCCGCCGCGACCGCGGCCTGGGCGTCGCCGACGAAGCTACCGAGGTCGCGCCCGCGGATGTTCATGCGCAGACCGACGTAGCGCCGCCCGTTCTCGCGGTTGATCGCGGCCCGACCACGGTCGACCTCCACATCGGCGAGCTCGCGCAGGGGGATCAGCGCCCCGCCCGGCGTCGGGATCCGCAGCGACTCGACCGCCTCGACGGTGTCGCGCGCGCGCTCCGGTAGGCGCAGCACCACCGCGAACGAGCGGTCGCCCTCCCACAGCTCGCCGACCGGTCGCCCGCCGAGCGCGGTCGACAGGAAGTCCTGTACGTCGGCCATCGTCAGGCCGAAGCGGCCGAGCAGCGCGCGGCGCGGGCGAATGTGCAGCTGCGGGACCTCGCCGCTCTTGACGATGCCGAGGTCGGCGATCCCCGGGACCCCGGCGAGCGCCTCCTTGGCGACCTCGGCGGTGCGTTGCAGCTCGGCGAGGTCGTCGGCGTAGATCTTCAGCGCGATCTGCCCGAACTGCCCCGAGATGTTCTCGTTGACGTTGTCGCGGATCGGCTGCGAAAAGTTGACCTCGAGGCCCGGCACCGTCGCCAGCGCGGCGTTCATGCGGCCGATCAGCGCGCCGAGGCTCGGCTGATCGTCGGGCCACTGGGTCATCGGTCGCAGCTTGACGAAGAACTCGAGGTTGTTGCTGAGCGTCGGGTCGGTGCCGTCCTCGGGGCGCCCGAGCTGGCTGAGGTGCGCCTCGACCTCGGGGAACTGGTCGATGATCCGCGCCAGCACCGGCGCCATCCGCCGGCCCTCCGTCAGCGAGCTGTTGGCCGGCAGGCTGAAGGTCAGATACAGCGCGCCCTCGTTGAGCTCCGGCAAGAACTCGCTGCCGCGCTCGCCGAGCAGCCGAACCGCGCCGACCAGCGCCGCGACGGCGACCGCCAACACCAGCGCCGGCCGCCGCAGCGCCCCGCGCAGGCTCGGCAGGTACACGCGCGAGGCCGCGACCAGGATCGGCGACTCGGGGTGGTGCAGTGGTTTGCGATAGACCAGGCTCGCCAGCGCGGGCACCACCGTCACCGCGGCCAGCAGCCCGCCGACCAGCGCCGCGACCACGGTGTGCGCCAGCGGGGCGAAGATGCGGCCCTCGACCCGCTCCAGCAGGAAGATCGGGATGTAGGCGGCGATGATGATCAGCAGCGCCGAGACCGTCGGCTTGACCACGCTGCGCACGCCGTTGAGGATCCGCGCCGGCACCGGGACACCATCACATGTCCTTAAAGACAGCTGAAGCACCACCGCCTCGATGATCACCACCGCCCCGTCGACGATGATCCCGAAGTCGACCGCGCCCATCGAGATCAGGTTGGCCGACATGCCGCGGCTGGCGAGGTACACGAAGGCCGTCAGCAGCGACAGCGGGATCACGGCCGCGACGATCAGCGCGGCGCGGATGTCGAGCAGGAACATGAACAGCACCAGCACCACGAGCGCCGCGCCCTCGGCGAGGTTGCGCGCGACCGTCTCCATCGTCGACGCCACCAGCTCGCTGCGATCGTAGAATGTATCGAGGCGGACCCCCTGCGGCAGCGCCTGCGCGTGCAGGCGTTCGATCTCGGCGTGCAGCGCCGCCAGGACCTCGCTCGGGTTGCGACCGCGGCGCATCAGGACGATCCCCTCGACCGCGTCAGGGTCGTCTCCGCGGCCGACGATGCCCTGGCGCGGGGTCCAACCCTCCTGGACGC
>NZ_JACCSO010000357.1 GCF_013812955.1 Nannocystis sp.
TCAGCCCCGAGGACGACGACGAGCCGATCACCGGCCGCCCCGACGCCGCCGCACCGCCCCCGCGCGCCATCACTTCCACGCCCATCACTTCCAAGTCCGCCGCGAAGCCCCGCCTCGACCCGCGCACCGCGACGCTGCAGGCCGCCCGCCGCCGCTTCGAGGCCGCCCTCACCGCCGACCCCGACCACGCGCCCGCGCGCCTGTCCCTCGGGACAGTTCTGTTCGAGCTCGGCCTGTTCGCCGAGGCCGAGCCGGTGCTCGAGGGCGTGGTCGAGGCCTTCGGCCTGGTGCGCGATCAGGACAACCTGATCCAGGGCCTGGTCCTGCTCGCGCGCCTGTTCGAGCAGACCGACCGCAGCACCGAGGCCTACCGCCGCCTCACCATGGCCCTGCGCCACGATCCCGACAGCATCGACATCCGCGCCGCGATCGCCAAGAACCGCCACGCCGCCGGCCGCTGGCGCGACACCCTCGCCGCCATCGACCCGCTCGAGCAGCGCCTCGACGCCGGCCTCGAGCTGCGACCCGGCCAGGCCGAACAGGTCAGCGACCTGCTGCTGCTCGCCGCCGAGTGCGACGCCCAGCTCAAGCAGCCCGAGCGCATCGCCGCCCGCTACGAGCGCGCCGCCGCCCTGCATCCGCGCAGCCGCAAGGCCCGCGCCGCGCTCGCGACCTTGTGCCAGGACAGCGGTCGCCTCGCCGAGGCCGCCGAGCACACCCGGGCCCTCGCCGACCTCGATGACGACCGCATCGAGCGCGGCCGCATCCTCCTGCGCGCCGGCATGCTCTTCCACGAGGCCGCCGGTGTCGCCCCCGACGCCGGCGAGGAGACCGAGTCCGGCCCCGGCCTGGCGCTGCGGACCGCCGCCTTCGAGTGCGTGCAGGCCGGCCTGACCCTGATCGCCGACGAGCCGGCGCCCGTGCTCGACCGCCGCCAGCTCGAGGCCGCGTTCTGGACCGCCGCCTCGCGCAACGTCGCCATCGCCCTCGCCTGCCTCGACCGCCTGCTGCTGCGCAGCGACCTCAAGCCCGAGAAGAAGCACCTGCTGCTGCTCGATGGCGCGAGGATCACCCTGCAGCGCGCCGAGGCCGGCGACCACGAGCGCGCCCTCGCGCTCGCCCGCGCCGCCCACGAGGCCCTGCCCGAGGCCGCCGCCGGCGTGCACGCCGTGCTCGACGTGCTCGTCGCCCAGTCCGGCCCGCTCGGACCGATCGAGACCCTCGTGCTCGGCTTCTTCAACCGCGTCGGTCGCACCGCCAAGGCCGCGGCCCCGGACGCCGCCGCCAGCCGCGAGGGTCAGGAGCGCCAGCGCCTGCTCACCCGCCTCGCCGAGCTGCAACACGAGCACCCCGAGCGCGCCGTCAAGCTGCTCGAGCGAGCCGCCGAGCTCGACCCGCAGGGCCTGGACCTCGCCGCCCGCCGCCAGCTCGCGCGCCTCTACGCGCTCGCCAGCACCGCTGGCGGCGCCAGCCCGGACAGCGCGCAAGTGCGCAGCAACGACGAGGCGCTGATCCTGCTCGACCCGCTCGACGAGCGCGGCCTCGCCAGCCTCGCGCGCAACTGCGTCGACACCGGCGAGCGCGACCGGGCCCACGCCCTCTATCAGGTGCTGCGCGTGATCCAGCCCGCCCACCCCGAGGCCGCCGCCTTCCTCGCCAAGAACGACCTCAGCCAGGTCAGCAACGGCAAGCTCGACGTCAACGCCGCGACCCTGCGCCCGCCCGCCGGCGGCGGCGTGGTCGCGGCGATGACCCAGCTATGGGAGGGCGCCGCCGAGCTGCTCTGCGACGAGCTCCCCAGGCTCGAGATCTCCGCCGCCGCCTGGATCGAGGCCGACAGCGACCGCGACACCTTGCTGTGGAAGGTGTGGAGCGAGCTCGGTCTGCAGCTGTCGACGCAAGGCGTGCGCCTCGTCGACGCCGCGATGATCCCCGGCGTCGATGTCGGCGACGGCTGGACCTGCGTCCGCGCCGCGCACCCGCCGATCGTCGTCGTCGGCCCCTCCGCGCGCGCCGCCGACACTGCCCCGCGCCTGCGCTTCGTGCTCGGCCGCGCCCTGTTCGGCTGCCGTCCGCCGGCCGCCCTCGTCACCGGCCTCTCGCGCCCGCTCTCCTCCGCCGTGCTGTCCGCGGCCCTCCAGGCCTTCCACCCGCGTCACATCCGGCGCACCCGCGTCAAGGACGACGCCGACCTCGCCGCGCGCCTCGCCCAGACCTTCGCCCGCAAGCTCCCGATCCGGCTCGCCCGCCAGCTCAGCGCGCTGTTCAAGGAGCACGAGCACGACGACTTCGACAGCCGCGACTGGCGGGCCTGGGCCCATCGCAGCGGCCAGCGGGTCGGCCTCTGCCTCGCCCGCAACATCGGCGTCGGCCTCGACATCCTCGGCCTCCCGCAAGAGCCCGGCGAGCGCAGCCAGCAGCTCAAGCTGCGCGCCGAGCAGGACCCCGACCTGCGTGACCTGCTGGTCTTCGCCACCAGCCCCGGCTACGCCGCCGCGCGCAAGACCCTCGGCTTCGAGGTCCGCGGCCGCTAGGCGCTGGGGTCAGGTGATCTTCTGCAACGCGCCCTCGCCGGCTGAAGCGCGGTCCGCGGCCGGTCCAACAGCGGCGGTTTAGCCGCCCAGGGCGCAAAGCCGGTGACAGATCCGGCGGACCACGGTTATGTTTTCGGCCGGTTTGGACGACCTCGACGAGCACAGGACCAGGGCCGAGCTGCTCGCCGAGCTGCGCGCCCTTCGAGCCCAGCTCGCCGCGTCCAGCTCGGCCGAGCTCGTCGCAGACGGCGTCCGCGCTCGCGGCGAGCCTGAACGGCGGTCCGAGGGCGAGCTGCTGGAGGCCGTGCTGCGCGGGGTCGTCGACGCGATCACGATGCTCGCCCCCGACGGGCGCATCGTTTATGCCAACGCCGCCGCCGCCGCCCTGATCGGCGTGCCCGACGTCCAGACCCTGCTGTCCAGCGCCTACGACCAGCTGGTCATCAACTTCGTCCTGCTCGACCACGACGGCGCCCCGCTGGCGGCCGAGCGAGCGCCGACCCGCAGGGCCTTCGGCGGCGAGCACGTGCACGAGGCCCCGCTGCGCTTTCGCGTGCGCGGCGAGGACCGCGACCGCTGGTGCCTGATCTCCGCCACGCCGATGCGCGACGAGGCCGGCGTCGTGCGCCACGTCGTCAACATCTTCCGCGACATCAGCGAGCGCATCGACGCCGAGCAGGCGATGCAGGCCCAGCTGCGCCTGACCCAGACCATCACCGACAACGCGACCGCCGCGCTGTTCTTGATGGACGCGCGCCAGCACTGCACCTACATGAACCCGGCCGCGGTGTTGATGACCGGCTTCACCCTCGACGAGGTGCAAGGCCGGCCGCTGCACGACTTCATCCACCACCACCACCCGGACGGCCGCCCCTACCCGCTCGCCGAGTGCCCGATCGATCGCGCCCTGCCGCAGCGCCAGCAGGAGCACGGCGAGCACACCTTCATCCGCAAGGACGGCCGCTTCTTCCCGGTCGCCTTCACCGCCAGCCCGATCCTCGCCGGCGGTCGACCGGTCGGCACCGTGATCGAGGTCGAGGACATCAGCGGCAAGCAGCAGGTCCAGGACGAGCTGCGCCTGCGCGCCCTCGTGCTCGAGAGCATGGCCGAGGGCGTCAGCGTCTCGGACGAGCGCGGCCACATCCTCTACACCAACGCCGCCGAGGACGCGATGTTCGGCTACGCCGCCGGCGAGCTCGTCGGCCAGCACGTGAGCGTGCAAAACAACTACTCGCCGGCCGACAACCGCCGCATCGTCGAGTCCGTGATCGACCACCTCGCCACCCATGGCGCCTGGGTCGGCGAGTTTCACAACGTCAAAAAAGACGGCGCCCCCTTCGTCACCCACGCGCGCATCACCGCGCTCGAGCTGTCGGGCCGGCGCCACCTGCTGTGCGTGCAGGACGACATCACCCAGGAGAAGCGCGACCGCGAGGCCCTGCTGTTCCTGTCCGAGGCCAGCACCATGCTGGTCACCTCGCTCGACCGCGACGCGACCTTGCAGGAGCTGACCCGTTTGGTCGTGCCGCGCCTGGCCTCGTGGTGCAGCGTATACCTGCAGGAGGGCGCCGGCCCGCCCGTGCTGGCCGCCAGCAGCCACAGCGACCCCGAGCGGACCCAGCTGGTCCGCGAGCTGCATACCCGCTTCCCGCCCGACCCGGACGGCCCGCACGGCCTGTCCATGGTGCTGCGCACCGGCAAGTCGCTGCTCTTGTCGGAGATCGACGACGCGATGTTGAAGGCTGCGGCGCGCGGCCCGGACGAGCTCTCACTGATGCGCGAGCTCGGGCCGCGCTCGAGCGTCGTCGTCCCGCTGATCGTGCAGGGCCGGACCTTCGGCGTCCTGGCGATCTCCAGCACCGCGACCGGCCATCGCTACGACGCCTTCGACCTCGCGCTGGTCGAGGAGCTGGCGAGGCGCGCCGCGGTGGCGATCGACAACGCCCGCCTCTTCGCCATCGGCCAGAAGGAGCGCGCCCGCGCCGAGGAGGCCAACCGCGCCAAGGACCTGTTCCTCAGCACCCTCAGCCACGAGCTGCGCACCCCGCTGACCGCGATCCTCGGCTGGACGCGCATGCTCAGGACCGGCACCCTGGCCCCCGAGAAGCGCGAGAAGGGCCTGGAGACGATCGACCGCAACGCCCGCGCCCAGGTCGCGCTGATCGAGGACATCCTCGACCTCAGCCGCATCGTCACCGGCAAGCTGCGCCTCGAGCTGCAGCCGGTCGAGCTGGTCTCGATCATCGAGGCCGCGGTCGAGACCGTGCGCCCGGCGCTCGACGCCCGCAACATCTCCCTGCAGCTCGCGCTCGACCCCGACGCCGCCACCGTCATCGGCGACCCCAACCGCCTGCAGCAGGCCTTGTGGAACCTGCTGACCAACGCCGTCAAGTTCACGCCGCGCGGCGGAAGGATCCAGGTGTGGCTGCGCCGCGAGGGCTCGCACGTCGAGATCACCGTGGCCGACAACGGCCAGGGCATCGACCCGGCCCTGCTGCCTTACGTGTTCGACCGCTTCCGCCAGAGCGACGCCAGCACCACGCGCAGCCTCGGCGGTCTCGGCCTCGGCCTGGCGATCGTCAAGCATCTGCTCGAGCTGCACGGCGGCAGCATCCACGCCGCCAGCGAGGGCGAGGGGCGCGGCGCGACCTTCCTCGTCAGGATCCCCGTCGCCCCGCTGCGCTCGCCCGGCGCGCCCGCGACCGACACCAACACCCATCAGATCCCGGCGCTGGATTGCCCGCCCGAGATCGCCGGACTCAAGGTGCTGATCATCGACGACGAGCCCGACGTCCGCGAGTGGACCAGCGCGCTGCTCGAGCACTGCAAGGCCGTGGTGTTCACCGCCGGCTCCGCCGCCGAGGCCCTCGCGGCCCTGCAGACCCATCGCCCCGACGTGATCGTCTCCGACATCGGCATGCCCGGCGAGGACGGTTATGCCCTGATCAAGAAGCTCCGCGCGCTCGGCCCCGCGGACGGCGGCGCGACCCCGGCGATCGCGCTCACCGCCTACGCCCGCATGGAGGACCGCACCCGCGCGATGATGGCGGGCTTCAACATGCACGTCGCCAAGCCGATCGAGCCGACCGAGCTGCTGATCACGATCGCCAACCTGGCCGGACGTCTCTCGGGCGGCTGAAGCGACGCCCCGGGGTGTTCACCACGACGAGGTCCGCGCCCGCGAGCCGCGTTCAGGCGGATCGGACGCAGCGAGCCCAGCGCCCGCCCGACGTCGCAAGACCTGCGCAGAGACGCAGTTTCCGCCGCTGTGCCCGCTCAGCGAGCTCGACAAGGTCGGTCACCGTAGCACCATGCAATCGATCGTTGACGCGATGCTCGCCGAGTTCTGCCGCGACCCGCGCGCCGCGCTCGACCGGCGTCCACCCAAGCACGACCGCGACGGCCGCGAGCTCGCCCGCGAGTCCCTGTTCTCTCCCCTCGACATCCGCCGCGGCCGTCACATCACCGGCCGCGACCCGATCCGCCACAGCCTGACGCGCCTCGAACACGGCGTCCTGACTCGCCTCGGCGACCTCGTGCCCGGCGACCGCGTCGCGGACCTCGTCGATCGGCTCGAGCACCGCAGCCTCGCCGCCATGGAGGACGCCGAGCTGCGCGCCGCCGAGCTCACCGAGTCGCCCTGGTCCGACGACTACTGGCCGGTCTACCTCGGCGGCATCGGCCAGCGCTACGCCGACCCGAAGTTCCCGCTCGCCGCCGACTGGACCAAGAACTACGCCTATATCCAGAACCACCCCGTCCGCGACCTCTTCGCGTCCGGCGACCAGACCGCGATCTCCCGCCTCTCACCCGCCGAGAAGTATGACCTGCTGGTCGGAGATCCGCACATGGGCCTCACCACCAGCAGCTGGGCCGAGGGCCGCATGCATCATGACCAGCGCGGCGAGGTCGAGGTGTGGCTCGGCATCAGCCACGGCTGGGCGTCCGCCTCCGTCGCCCTGCCGCGCCCGCTGCACGCCGTCGACACGCGGACCGCCGACGGCAGCCGGCTGCGCTTCTTCCCCGCCGACATCAAGGCCCTCGCCTCGCTGCTGTGGGCCCACAACGCCACCCTCTCGCGCTTCGCCGGCGGCAGCAACAGCAACAACAGCAGTGACCCGCAGCGCGGCACCCACGCCATGGGCATCAACCCCGACACCTTTCACCTCGCGCTCGTCAACCAGCTCGGCGTCGCTCGCCGCAGCTTCATCATCGACGCCACCCACGACTACGAGATCTGGAACCAGCCGCTGCAGGCCTACCGCTACGCGTACTTCAACCCGCAGACCCTGCGCTCCGCGTCGACCCTCGCCGACGCGCGCGTCCCGATCGCCGCCTTCGACCGCGACCACTTCAGCGGCCAGCGCGGACCGGACACCGCCGCCGTCGTCGGTGTGATGATGGAGGTCACCTACGTGCGCGAGAGCATCCCGATCCACAACATGGACAGCGCCTCGCGTGACCCGCTGCGCACGGTCCGCTACCTCTACGACCTCGAGCTCGACCGCGCCGACGACATCATCGGCGGCGAGTGGTACACCCACAAACATCCCGACTTCCTGTGGTCACCCGCCGCGGGCGCCCGCGCCCACACCCCGGCCGACACCGTCATCCAGGGGACCTGGGCCAGCGACGAGCCCGTCCCCGGGTCCTGGCGCGGCCTCGCCTGGCACAGCTCGGCCACCGCCGCCTCCCCGCTCGCCGTGATCGTCGAGGCCCTGATCAACCGCGCCCGACGCTGACCGCCCGCTCAGCCGAGGCGGGCGCGCAGGACGTCGCCGCGGGCGAGCTCAGAGATTCGTCAGCACGCACTGGCCGGCGACGCAGACCGGCTTCGCATCGGTGCACTGATACACCTGCGGGCAGATCACATCCTCCGGCGGCTTGTCACACAGCATCACCTGCTCGACGCAATCCATGTGCGCCGCGACCTCGTCGCCGCCCGCGTTGCACGGGCAGCAGCCCGAGCTGGTCTTGACGCACTCCTTGTCGCTCACGCACCCGCAGTCGACCGGCGGCGGCCCCTCCACGCACTCGCAGATCTGGCAGCCGAACATGTCGGACTTGAAGCCGAACTCGCACTTCAGATCGCAAAGGATGTCGCCACAGGCCGGCACGCAGCTCGGCCCGCCGCAGTCCGGGGTGCACGTCTCCGTGCCGGTCGCCGGATCACAGTTGCACGCCGACGGCACGCACATGCCCTCGACCACCTTGCACTCCTCACCCTTCGCGCAGTCGTTCTTCTTGCAGCCCGGCGGCTTGTAGCCCGCGCACAGGTCCACCGCCCCGGTGCTGGTCCCCGGCTCGCCCGTGGTCGCCGTCTCGCCGCTGGTGCCGGTCTCCGGCGCCACCGTGACCTCGCCGCTCATCGTCGCACCCTCCGTCATGCCGCCGGTCACGCCCTCCGTCACGCCGCCGGTGCCGGGCGCCTCCGTACCCGACCCGGTGCTCGTCGCGGCGTCCGGGCTCGTGGTCTGGCCGGTCGTGGTCTGGCTCGCGCCGCTCGTGCTCTCGGCGGGCTCGCTGTTACAGGCGGCCAGCAGGCCCCAGCTCAGGGTCAAGAGGGTCAAGAGGGTCAAGAATTTATTGGGCATGATCAGGCATTACCCCGCACACCCCGGTCCGGCAAGCCAACAAAAGAGTTGGCAACAGATCCGTTGGTAACAAGACGAACACTGGCGCCCTGCGCCTCAGCCCCGCAGCGCCGCCGCGAGCCGCCACGCCGCCCCCCCGGCGACCAGCGCGATCGCCACGAACCCCACGAGCAGCCCCGGGTGCCCGAGCTGCGCCAGCGTCATCGCCCCGACCGCCAGCACATCGAGCTTGAGCGTGAAGAAGCCGGCGATCGGGCTCGCCCAGGCCGCCCAGTGCGAGGTGTGCATCATCACCCCGGGTCCGAACAGCGCCGGATCGAGGCGCAGCTGCCACATCCACTCGAAGATCGAGTGCACCGCCAGATGCGCGGACAGCAGCGCACCGAGCCCGAGCGCCGACCACCACCCCCACCGCAACCATGCGCGCCACTGTCCGGCCCGCTCGAGCGCCGCCGCGAACCCGAGCATCGCCAGCGGGATCACCGGCACCAGGTGCCGCGACCCCACGCTCCAGCCCCCGAACCAGTCGCTGCGCGTCGAGATCGCCAGCCAGCGCAGCAGCATCGCCGCCACCGCGAACAGGAACACCGCCGGCAGCCGCCGCCGCAGCGCCGCGAACCCGAGCAGCCCCAGCGCCGCCGCCGGCGAGTACAGCAGGAAGCTGCGCCCCGGCGCGAACAGCTGCGCGAACAGCCCCTCCCACGGCGCCACGAACTCGCTGTAATACCCGAAGCGCCCGGTCTCCAGCGGGTCACCGAAGCGCAGCCACTGCCCCAGCGCCAGCAACCCCGCCCCGAGCCCGATCATCGCGAGCATGCCGGTCATGCCGGTCATCCCGGTCATGCCATTCATGCCCCGCCGGCGCCCCATCAGCGCGTACCCGAGCAGGCACGGCAAGAACACCACGTTGAGCACATGCACGTGCACCGAGAAGCCCGCGATCGCCCCCGCCGACCACAACCACCGCGACCCACGCCCCGTCTGTCGCAGCGTCACGCAATACGCCGCTGCGAGCAGGCACAGCCCGCTCAGCGGCTCGCTGAGGAAGGTGCGGCTGTAGGCCCACGCCGAGGTCGCGAATGCGAACGCCAGCCCCGTCACCAGGGCCGTGCGTCGCAAGAACCCGAGCGCCAGCAACCACCGCGCCAGCAGCCACGCGCTCGCCGCGGTCACCAGGCAGTTTGTCAGACTGACGATCAGCCGGGTCCAGTCGGCCCGGTGTTCGCGGCGATGAAACACCGCGTGGTCCGAGCGCACCGCGTGCGACCACGCCTCCGGCACCGCCCCGGCGCTGAGGCTCGCCAGCGCATAGGCCGGCAGCGCCACCACCGACAGTCCGTGCCCAAAGAACCCGAAGCGCTGGCCCGCGGGCCCCGGCGCCCACCCGAAGGTTCCGCTCGGCCGACCTTGCGGCTCACCGGTGCGTCTGGACATCCCCATGATGTCGAGGTCACCGTCGTCCCACAGGCTCGCCGTGGTCTGAAACACGATCTCGTCGTCCGGGAACTGGATCCTTCCCGGCGCGGTCCACAAATATACCGCGGCCACGAACACGCCCAGCGCGGCCGCTCCTGGCTCGCCGCGCAGCGACGACATCGCTGTCATCCGCGCCCGCGCCAGCTCAGCCGCTCGTCCCGCCCGTTTCGCCGCCGCCGACCTCGCACATCTGCGTGTCGAAGGTGCAGGTCACCGGGTCGCACTGCAGCGTGCCGCCCATGTTGCCCAGCGCCTCGCAGGTGAAACCATTCAGGTTGGCACCGTCGCACTGCTCGTTGCCGTTGATGGCACCGTCGCCGCAACCAACCGGATTGCCCGTGGTCATGCCGCCCCCGGTCGTCATCTCACCAGTCGTCGCCGAACCCGTCGTCGGGTCCGAGGTCGGCTCGACCGTCGTGCCCGGCTCGACCGTCGTGCCCGGCTCGCCCGAGCTGGACATCGCCTCGGCCGTCGTCCCGACGCTCGAGCCCGCGCTGGTGCCGCTGTCGCTGGCCGACTGCGACACCGTCTGCGAGGCCGAAAAGCTGCCGCCACCGTCCTCGACGGTACAGCCCATGCCGACCACAGCCAGGACCGCGACGGTTGCAACTACATGCAGGGGGCGCAAAAACGTCATAACGCCCTTGTCTCTCCGCGCTCGCCCACCGTCAAGCAAAAAGCCGGACAACCCCGAGAGGAGCATCACAAGCTCTCCCCCGTCGTTGTCCACGTCATCGTTGTCCACGTCATCCTGTCCACTTCATCCCCCACCGCTCGTTCAACCGCTTATCCACTATCCAGTCCACCACCTCGGCACCCCTTCATTCGCGACTCCCCCGGTCATTCGCCCGAGCATTGCCTGACCTTTGGACTTGCAAGGAACGCGGGTCACAGGGACCTTTGCCTTGGTCTTGCCGAACTCGAACCCGACCCCCGACGCCCGCGGACCGCACGCGGAAGCCCACACCTGGCGCGAAAGTCTGCAGCGGGTCTGCGCCGCCGTGGTCTCGGTCCGCATCGACGCGACGCGCCCTTTCGACACCGAGTGGAACGGCACCTCCCAGGCGACCGCCTTCGTGATCGACGCGGAGCGGGGGATCTTGCTCTCCAACCGCCACGTCGTGCACCCCGGACCGATCGTCGCCGAGGCCGTCTTCCTCAACCACGAAGAGGTCCCCCTCCGGCCGCTCTATCGCGACCCGATCCACGACTTCGGGTTCTTCCAGTACGACCCCGCCGCCCTGCGCTTCATGCAGCCGGGGGCCCTGCGCCTCGCCCCCGAGCAGGCCCGCATCGGCACCGAGATCCGCGTCGTCGGCAACGACGCCGGTGAGAAGCTCTCGATCCTCGCCGGCACCCTCGCCCGCCTCGACCGCCCCGCCCCCTTCTACGGCGTCCATCGTTACAACGACTTCAACACCTTCTATATCCAGGCCGCCTCCGGCACCTCCGGCGGCTCCTCCGGCTCCCCCGTCGTCGACATCCAGGGCGACGTCGTCGCCCTCAACGCCGGCAGCCGCACCCAGGCCGCCTCGAGCTTCTTCCTCCCGCTCGACAGGGTCGTGCGCGCATTCGAGCGCGTACGCGCCGGCCTCCCGGTGCCGCGCGGCACCCTGACGACGACCTTCTCCTATACCCCCTACGACGAGCTGCGCCGCCTCGGCCTCAGCCCCACGAGCGAGCAGGCCGCCCGCGACGTCGACCCGGACGCGACCGGCCTGCTGATCGTCGAGAAGCGGCTGCCCGGCGGCGTCACCGAGGGCCTGCTCGAGCCCGGCGACATCCTCCTGCGCATCGACGGCCAGCGCATCAACGGCTTCGTCCCGCTCGCCGCGCTCCTCGACGAGCGCGTCGGCCAGACCGTCGACCTCGAGCTCGAGCGCGGCGGCGAGGCCCTGCGGATCTCCCCCGTCGTGCACGACCTGCACGCGATCACCCCCTCCAGCTTCCTCGAGGTCGGCGGCGGCGTGCTCCACGACCTCTCCTACCAGCGCGCCCGCAACCCCCAGGTGCCCCTGCGCGGGGTCTACATCGCCAACGCCGGCTACCTGCTCGCCCCGCTCGAGCTCGAGCGCGGCGCCGTGCTGCTGGCGATCGCCGGCCAGCCCACCCCCAACCTCGCCGCCGCCGAGGCCATCCTCGCCAGCCTGCCCGGCGGTGCCAAGGTCCCGGTCCGCTACTACGACCTCGAGGCCCCGACCCGCGAGCGCGTCGCCCTGATCACCATGGACCGCCGGTGGTTCGGCATGGGCCGCTCGATCCGCGAC
>NZ_JACCSO010000395.1 GCF_013812955.1 Nannocystis sp.
CGGCATTGACGGCCGCCCGCTCGGCGGCCAGGGCCCGGTCGGCGTTGATGCGTTCGGCGTGGAGGGCCGCGTCGGTCTTCACGCGCTCCGCCAGGACTGGCTTGCTTTCGGACATCACCGCGAGCCTAACATGGCACCGCGGCCTCGTGGCGGTCGATGGGCCCGCATCGAGCACCGCACGCGCCTGCTCCGTTCGTGCCCATCCGGGCATCAGCCGATCGCCTTGCAGACCGGGTCGATCGCGGTCTTGTTGTTGTCGGTGCGGCACTCGGTCCAGGTGTGGGGCTCGCTGGTGTCGTCGACGATGAGGACCAGCGGCACGGTGCCATCCTTGAGGGCGGCGGGGACCTCGGGCAGCTCGAAGAGCACGTCCTGGGCCTCGGCGGGGTAGAGGATCTTGGTGGTGACGCCGGTGCCGAGCAAGGTGCCGCCCTGGGCGGGGTCGCCCTGGTAGAAGCCGACGGTGACGCCGGCCGGCACCGAGGCCTGGCCGATGTTGCGCACGCGGGCAGCGTTCGGTTCGCCGTTCGCTCCGGCGAACCGCGGCATGTGCGCGCGGTGTTCACCCACCCCGATCGCCTGAGCCTCGTGCTGTTCGCCGGCGAGGAAGGGAGACGATGACAAGGGGTCGCCGGGAACTATCTCCGCGCACGGATCGTCTGCTGGAGTGGTGGACCGTGATCTCCTCGTGCGTGCCCTGCGCCCTCTGCTCCCGGAGCTGACCCGCTTTGCGCGGTGGGTCATCGGTTCGCCGGGCGAGGCCGATGATCTGGTCCAGGAGGTCGTGCTGCGCGCGTTGCAGCATGGTGCCGAGATCCAGGAGCCGGCGCGCCTCAAGGCGTGGCTCTTCCGCTGCACGCGCAACGCCCACATCGATGCGTTGCGCGCCAGGGCGGCACGGGAACGCCTGGTCGTGCTGGACGGCGGAGAACTCGACGCTTGCGAGGTCCCCGCTGCGCCGCTGCCGGCCATCGAGCGGATCGATCTCGAGCGCGCGCTCGCCGAATTACCGGAGTATGCGCGGACCGTGATCTTGCTCGCCGAGGTCTGGCAATTCTCTTATGACGAGATCGCCTGCATCCTGGACATTCCGCTGGGCACCGTCCGCTCACGGGTGTCCAGGGCGCGCGCGCGGCTGGCGGCGTCGCTCGCGGCGCCCGTGGCCCGCGGTTCTCGCCGGGAAGGGGGTGGAACATGACGGCCGCGGACGATCGACATCTCACCGACGAGGGATTCTCGGCGCCGTTGTCGGGAGCGCAGCGCGCCCACGTCGCCCGCTGCACGTCGTGCCAGCAACGCCGGGACAACCTCGACGCCCTGCAGCGGGCCCTGCGCGCGCTGCCGCGGATCGCAGAGCCCCCGGACGGTGCGCTCGCGCTGCTCGAGATGCCCGCGAGGTCACCCCCTCGCCGTCGCTTGCGCGGGGTCCTCGGCGTCGCGGCGATGCTGGCAGCCCTCGTCGCCACGCACTACGGATTTCGCGGAGGCACGGAGGTCATGGACACGGCCCTCGCCCAAGAGATCGCGCTCGATCACCTTCACTATGAGCGCCGGATCGACGCGGCGGAGATCCGCGGGACGCGGGAGGAGGTCGTGGACTACTTCGAGCAGACGCTGTCGATGCGCCCGCACCTCCCCGAGATCGAGGCGACGCGCGTCCTCGGCGGCAAGCGCTGCCGGATCGGGGGCACATGGACGGCCCTGGTCTGGTTCGAGCGCGCCGACGCGTGGCTCTCGCTGTTCGCGTTGCCGTCGCCGAAGGTGGTGCGACGCGGGTGCGTCGAGGCCGCGGGCGTCAACGTCTGCGGGGCGCACGATCCTCGCGGCGGCTCGCGGATCCTCGCCGGCAAGCTCCCTCAGCCGGAGATGCTCCGCCTCATCGACGAGTCCCTCGAATGAAGCTCACCCAGGCGGCGCTGCGAAATCCCCACCTCGTCCTCGTCGCCGCGTTGATGGCCGTGGCCGTCGGTGTGTTCGCGCTCCCGCGTATGGCCACCGATCTGCTGCCGCAATTCCGAACGCCGGCCGTCCAGATCCTGACGCTGTACCCCGGCATGCCCGCGTCCGTGGTCGAGGCCGACATCACGTCGCGGCTCGAGCGCTGGACGGGTCAATCGAACGGGATCGCGCGCCAGGTGTCGCGCTCCCTCACCGGCGTGTCGATCGTCCGCAACTACTTCCGTGAGGACATCGATCCGAATACCGCGATGAGCCAGACGAGCGCGCTGGCGGCGAGCGACATGTACTATCTGCCGCCGGGCACGGCGCCGCCGATGGTCATGCCCTTTGATCCGACGGCGCCGCTCCCGGTCGCGCTCCTTGCCGTCTCGTCGCCCACGGCGAGCGAGAAGGATCTCTACGACATCGCCTACTTTCGCCTGCGCAACCTCCTCCAGGGCATCCCGGGGGTCATCGCGCCCGCGGTCTATGGCGGCAAGATCCGCCGGATCCTCGCCCGGGTCGACGGCACGCAGCTCCAGCACCACGATCTCTCGCCCATCGACGTGGCGACGGCGCTGCGCGTGCAGAACACCCTGACGCCCGTCGGCACGCTGCGGATCGGCGAGCTCGACTATCAGCTCGAGACCAACGGCATCCCGGATCGCGTTGAGGACATGAACCTCTTTCCGATCCGCCTCGGCGAGACGCGGCCGCTGCTGATCGGCGATGTCGGCGTCGTCGAAGACACCGCGCAGACCCAGACGAACATCGTCCGCATCGACGGCCGCCGGCAGGTCTATATCCCCATTTATCGCCAGCCGGGCGCGAACACCCTCGGGGTCGTCCGCGAGTTGCGTGCGGCGCTCGTCGGACTCCGGGAGTCCCTCCCGGAGGGCATCGCACTCGACATCGTCTTCGACCAGTCGACGTTCGTGCGGCGGGCGATCAGCGCCCTGGCGCTGGAGGCCGCGCTCGGCGCGCTGCTCGCGGCGCTGATGGTGATCGTGTTCCTCCGCAGCTTCCGTGCGTCGCTGGTCGTGATCCTGACGATCCCGCTGTCCGTGCTCGCCGCGGCGCTCGCGCTGTACGCCGCGGGCCAGTCGGTGAACGCGATGACCCTCGGGGGACTCGCGCTCGCCGTGGGCCGGCTCGTCGACGACGCGATCGTCGTGCTCGAGAACATCCTGCGCCACGCCGCCGCCGGCAAGCCCATGCACGAGGCCATCGTCGACGGCACCCGGGAGGTCAGCGCGCCGATCCTCGTGGCCACGTTGGCGACGTGCATCGTGTTCGTGCCGGTGCTCTTCCTCGAGGGGCTCGGGAAGTTCCTGTTCGGCCCGCTCGCGCTGGCCGTGACCTTCGCCATGCTCGCGTCCTATGTCCTCGCGCTGACGCTCGTGCCCGTGTACGTGCAACGGTTCCTGGGGAAAGGAACACATGTCCATGAGGACAGGGTCGAGAATCCGGGCCGCTTCGGCCGCGCGTACCGGCGGATCCTCGAGCGACTGGTCCACCGTCCGGGGCTCGCCGCGACGTGCGCGTGTGCGAGCGTCGCGGCGGCGGTGCTCGTGTTCCCGAGCCTCGGCCGCGAGCTGTTCCCGCGCGCCGACGCCGGGCAGATCGCGGTGTATTTGCGCGGGCCGAGCGGCTCGCGGATTGAGCGGACGGAACAGCTCGCGGCCACCGCGGAGCACGTCATTCGCCGCACCATCCCCGGCGACGAGGTCACCAAGGTGATCACCAACATCGGGATCCTGTACGACTGGCCGGCGGCGTACACCCCGAACGCCGCGACGAGCGACGCCTTCCTGCTCGTCGAGCTCGGCGGCCCCC
>NZ_JACCSO010000485.1 GCF_013812955.1 Nannocystis sp.
CGGGGGGGGCGACGGGGGGGGCGACGAGATGGGCGACGGGGATGACCAGCTGATCGAGGGTCTCGCGGGCGTAGCGGGCGGCGAGCTCGAGCGTGCGGGCGCCGTTGTCGGGTCCGAGCGGCGGGGCGACCTCCATGATGTCGCCGCCGATGAGGCCGACACCGGCGCCGAGCCGGCGGATCAGCTCGATCACGAAGTCGGGCTCGAGGCCCTCGGGCTCGGGCGTGCCGGTCGCGTCGGCGTAATGATCGTCGGTGCCGTCGATGTCGTTGGAGAAGTAGACCGGGAGCCCGCGGGCATCGACGTGGGCGATCAGCTCATCGAGTGCCTCGGCCGGACGCGCGCGGCACTCGGCGGCCCAGAACTGACGCACGTCGAGGCGGCTCTCCCAGTGCTCACGGGGGAAGCGCGAGGCCCGGGTGCCGACCTGGACCAGACGCCCCTGACGGCCGATCAGATCGTTGGCGTGATAGGACCAGGTCGCGAAGCAGATCGGGATGCCGAGGCGCTCGGGCAGCAGATCGGTGTGCGCGTCGGGCTGCACGATCGCCATGTTCGGGGCGCCGTGTCGTCGGGTGCGCGCGCGCGCCATCGCGGCCACCGCCGGCCACGCGGTCGAGTGGTCGCCGCCCATCACGAACAGCCTGAGCTCGGGGTTGATCATAAACGCGAGGTCGAGCGCTCGCTCGGCGATCGACAGCGGCGACACCGGAAGATCGCTGGCGTCGGCCTCGCCGGGGTAGAGGGCGCGGCGGCAGCGGGTCAGCGCGTCGGCGGACAGCAGCTCGTCGGCGAGCAGCTGCGGGACCACGAACACGTCGCCGATGTCGAGCACGCCGCGCTCACGCTGCTGCGCGCGCCACTCGGGCTGGTCGCGCAGCAGGGCGGCGCGAATGGCCTGGGGCCCGAGGTTGGCGCCGCGACGAAAGCCGGCGCCGACGTCGGAGGGCACCCCGAGCATGATGACCTTCGCGTCGGCGATCGCCGCCAGCTGGGCGACGAAGGCGTCCTGGACCGCGGCCTCGTCGGCGACCCCATAGAGCTGGCGTTGCAGCGCCAGCTGCTCGGCGCGTCCGGTCGAGACCAGATGCACGCCGCCGCCGGCGGGGCGCAGGAGCAGACGCAGCTCGTCGAGGGGGTCGCGGCTTGGCATGAGCGCGTAGGGTAGTACGCTGGAGCGCTCAGTGGCACTGCCAGGTGACCTCGCCGGCGAAGACGTACATCACGCCGCAGGACGCCGATCGGCCGGGCCCGTGCGGCTCACCAGCGCAGGACCGACGCGGCCCACGTGAAGCCGGTGCCGAAGGCGGTCATCACGATGATGTCGCCGTCCTTGATGCGGCCCTGCTCGCGCGCCTCGTCGAGGGCGACCGGGATGGTCGCGGCCGACATGTTGCCGTGGCGCTCGACGATCGAGAACAGGCGGTCGGCCGGGACTCCGGTGCGCGCGCGGGCGGCCTCCATGATGCGGGTGTTGGCCTGATGCGGGATCAGCAGGTCGACCTGATCGGGGCGGATGCCGGCGCGGGCCATCGCCTGCACCGCGGCCTCGCTCATCGCCGTGACCGCGTGCTTGAACACGGTGTTGCCCTCCATGTGCACGGTGTGGGCCATCGCCGCGACGGTCTCGATGCTCGCGGGCAAGCGGGTGCCGCCGGCCGGTTGGCACAGCACCTTGGCGAGGTTGCCGTCGGCGCCCCACGCCGAACCCAGCACGCCCGAGCGGCCGTCACCGGGGCCGAGGATCGCCGCGCCGGCGCCGTCACCGAACAGCACGCAGGTGCCGCGATCCTGCCAGTTGACGACCCGACTCATGACCTCGGCGCCGATGATCGCGATGTGCTTGGCCCCGCCATGCATGAGGCCGCCGGCGATCTCCAGGCCATAAAGGAAGCCCGAGCAGCCGGCGCTGACGTCGAAGGCGGCCGGTCCGCGCAGGCCCAATTTGTGCTGAAGCCAGCATGCGGTCGAAGGGAACAATGTATCGGGCGTCGAGGTGCCGACGATGATCGCGTCGAGCGCCGCCGGCTCGATGCCGGCGGCGTCGCACGCCTTGAGCAGCGCCTCGGCGGCGAGGTCGGAGGTGGCGACCTCGGGGGCGGCGATCCGGCGCTCGCGGATCCCGGTGCGCTCCGCGATCCATTGATCCGTGGTGTCGACCAGGGTCTCGAGCTCGGCGTTGGTGACGACGCGCGGCGGGAGCGCTCTAGCCGTGGCGAGGATCTTGAGGGCGCAGGGCATCGGAGGAGGAGCCGGTGCTAGCCCTTCGCCTCGGGGCCGGCAAGTGGGGGAGACCCGGCTTTTGTGCCGAACCGGGCGAAAGTCGCGGCGGCGGCGAATACGCGCGGTGTCGGATCGCCGGCGCGCGATCGGGGTGCACTGGACCCAGTCCAGCATTTGAGTCTGGATACAAATGGCGGATCTTCCGCAAGTCTGCGAAAGCGCGCCCAGCCTGGTAGAGTGCGCCGGTTCTCAGCATGGCTCGATACCTCCGCACCCCGCACAACCTGCTCCCCCGCTCGCTCCGCTCGCTCGCTGGTCTGGCCCCCGCGGTGGTGGCCCTCGCGCTCGTGCTCGGCGGCTGCGCCTCGGCGCTGGAGCGGGCTCGCGTGGCCCGCGACGCCCGGGACTACCCGAAGGCGGAGCAGTACTACAGGACCTCGATCACCGCGGACCCCGAGGACAAGGGCGCGGCGCAGCGGGAGCTGGGCGCGCTGAAGGTCACGCTGGCCCAGCAGCAGCTGAAGTCGGACCCGGCGGCGGCGGAGCGGCTGTTTCGTGAGGCGCGGGAGCTGGCGCCGACGGACGAGAAGGCGGTCGACGGCCTCGGCCGGGCGCTCGCGGAGCAGGGCAAGGAGGACGAGGCGATCACGGTGCTGGCTGGGGGCGACAAACCTTGCAACTTGTGCCGCCGGCAGCTCGGCGTGCTTTTGACGGAGCGCGCGCCGAAGCGCGAGCAGGCCGGCAATGCGGCCGGCGCGCGTGAGGATTATGTGCAGGCGCACGCATTGCTGCCGCAGGCCGCGCTGGCGCTGGCGATCGCCCGACTCGATCAGGGTGTTGGCGACCCCGAGGTGACGCTGAGATCGACCGAGGCCGCGGTCCCGCTGATCTCCGAGGCCGACACGACCTCGCAGGAGCAGTTCAAGGCGCTGCGTGCGCAGGCGGTGATGGCCGCCGCCCAGCGCGGTGATGTCGCGCTGGTCGATCGCTGGATGAACCTGTTCCCGCCCGGGGCCGGCGGCGACGACTGGTATCTGCTGCAGCTGAAGATCGTGCAGCAGCTGCGGCTCGAGAACCGCGGCGAGCTGGCGATGGCCCGCGCCCGGCAGATGCTGGGCTCGAAGTACGTCGACAAGCTGCCACCGACCCGCAAGGCCGACTTCGAGAAGCTGCTCGCCGACTTTCACCGGGTGGCCGGGGTCGGCTTCCTGCGCGAGGGCAAGCTCGTCGAGGCCGACGACAACTTCCGCCAGGCGATCGAGCTCGCGCCCGACGACAACAAGCTCAAGATGCTGCGCGCCCTGGCGATCGCCGGGACCTTGAACGTCGCCAAGGCGATGCAGGTGGTCCAGGCGCTGCCGAAGGACACCAAGGGCTACACCGAGGTGATGTCGATCCTCGAGAGCATGTTGGTCCACGATCGCCTGGCCGAGGGCGACATCGACGGCGCGCGAGCGGCCCTCGCCCGGGCCCAGGCGGCCAGCTCCGAGCAGCCGGAGGTGCACGTGGCGATGGCCGAGCTGCTGTTCGTGACGCCGGTCGAGCATCTCTCCAAGAAGGATGCTCGCGAGGTCAAGCGGGCCGGCTCCGTGAAGTACCCGAACGACGAGATCAACCGCTACGGGGAGGCCCTCAGCGAGCTGGCCTGGGCGCGGGAGCAGGCCAAGGGCCTCGGCGAGGGCTACATGTTCCGCGGGCCCGGGATCGACAGTCGCATGGACAAACTCGAGCGCCAGATCCGATCGTTTTATCCGTTTCCGGTGGAGTTCAACGCCGACTCGACGACGGTCCTGAAGCTCAAGGGGGCCGGCGGCGAGGTCCGGGTGCGCGGTCCGGGCGGCCTCGATGAAACGGTGATTTTGGCCCCTGGCGCCGTCCGGGAGGTCGTGGTCCGTGAACCGGGCCTCGTGTACGTGGGCATCGGAAAGCGCAAGCTCGCGCTCGCGACCGAGCCCTACACCAAGCTGCTGCTCGAGCTGTAGTACACTGCCGGTCAATGGCCGGCTGTCCTTATCGCAAGATCCGCCCGCTCGGCGAGGGATCGATGGGGGACGTCCATCTCTGCGTGGACGTGACGCAGCGCCGGCTGCTGGTGGTGAAGTGGCTGCGCGCCGAGCTGCACGAGGGCAGTCAGGCCGCGATCCGGTTCCGCCGCGAGGCCGAGCTGATGACCAAGGCCAACTTCCCCGGCGTGATCAAGGTCGAGGAGTGGGGCCTCGACGAGTTCGGCCGCACCTGGATGGCGATGGAATTCGTCGACGGCCTGATCCCGTCCGCGGTGGTCGGCCCGGGAGATTGCTGGTCGGTGCACCGCCTGCTGAGCGGCGTCGGTCGCAGCCTCGACGACCTGCACGGCCTCGGCGTGGTCCACCGCGACCTGAAGCCGGAGAACGTGCTGCTGCGCTCGTCGGTCGAGGGCTGGGAGCCGATCATCATCGATCTCGGGATCGCCAAGTGGTTGGCCCAGGAGACCGCGACCGCGAGCGGATCGGTGTTCGGCACGCCGCACTACATGAGCCCGGAGCAGTGCCGCGACACCAAGAGCGTCGGCCCGGCGACCGACCGCTACGCGATGGCGATCATCGCCTTCGAGCTGCTGGCCGGGCGCCGCCCCTTCGAGGGTCGGACCATCCCCGAGCTGCTGCGCCAGCACCTCGAGTCGGCGGTGCCCGATCTGCAGATCCCGCGGCGGCTGCGGGCCGGCAAGGACGTGGGGGCCAAGGCGACGGCGCTGCACAGCACGCCGAACCTCGACGCGTTCATGCGCAAGGCGATGGCCAAGGAGCCGCGCGTGCGCTTCGGCGGCGCCGGCGAGATGGCCGACGAGTTCGAGCGCGCGGCCCGGACCGACGGGCTGTTCGAGCCGGCCGACCCCGCTGACCTCGCGCCGTTGTTCCCGCCGGCGACCCACCCGATCGCGGAGATCATCCTCGACGGCGAGCCGCGCCAGCGCTTCGACCTGCGCCACGGACCGATCGTGCTCGGCCGCCACGAGGCCTGTCAGGTGGTGCTCAACTCGCCGCGCCTCAGTCGCCTGCACGCGGTCGTGTACCTGCACCGCGGCCGGATCTGGGCCGCCGACCTGCACAGCCAGAACGGCACGATGTTTCAGGGGCGCGCGCTCGCGGGCGGGGTGCCGATGCCCTTCGCCGCCGGCCCCCAGACGTCGGTGTTCACCCTCTACAACCGCAACGTCGCCGTGCGGCTGTGCACGGCCTGAGAGGGCGGTGAACGGTCGTGGGGCCCGCGCTGAGACAGCCGGCGCTGTGGCTGTTCGGCCCGGCGCTGCTGTGGCTGACCGCCGCGCTGCTCGGCCTGGCGTGGACGGCCACCGAC
>NZ_JACCSO010000508.1 GCF_013812955.1 Nannocystis sp.
CGCGATCAGCCGCTCCGCGACGGCGCGCCCGATCCCCCGGGTCGCGCCGGTGACCAGCACGGAATCAACTGTCTGTTTCGACATGTGCGTTCAAACCTGTCCCGAAGCACCCTCGACGAGGATCTCGTCGGCGGGGATGAAGCGCGGCTGGTCGCAGCAGAACACCGTCGCCAGCGCGGCGCCGGTGTTCACGTAGTCGTGCACCTGCCCCTTCGTCCACACGATCGGCGACAGGCCGACCAGCCGCTGCCCGCAGCGGGTCAGCTCGCCGCGCACGTGCCACTCCAGCTCGCGCATCACCTGATGATGATGCCCGGAGATCGACGCGCCGGGCGCGACGTGCAGCAGGTACAGCCCTGCCTCCTCGGTCTCGAGCACGACCTCGACGGTGCCGAAGCGGGCCGTCTCCTGGTAGCGCGGGAAGTCGCTCGGTCGCCGCAGCACCTCGACGCCGGCCGCGGCCGCCCGTCCGCGCAGCGCCTCCGGCTTGTCGAGTCGCAGGCGCACGGTCTCGAGGTCCGGGTGCACCGCGAGCAGCATCGCCGACAGTTCCTCGGCGGCGGACTCGAGCAGGCGGTAGCGCCGAAACTTGAGCAGCGCGGCGACCTCGTCGGCGACGCGGTCGTAGTTGCAGGTGTCGGCGATCGCCCCGGAGCGGCCGGCGGCGGACAGGTCGAGCCCGAGCTCGATCTGCGCCAGCAAGGGCTGGTCCCGGGTCCGCTCGTCGGGGTTGATGCCGATCGTGCAGGCGAGCTCGAGGTCGCGGATCCGGATCGCGTCGCGGGCCATGCCGCGTTTTAGGCCAGGTCCGCGACCGCCGCCAGGGGCCCTGGTATAACCCGCCGCGTGACCTCCCCGTCGCCCAGCCCGGTCGTCATGAAATTTGGCGGTAGCAGCGTCGCCGACCTCGAGCGCCTGCGTTTGGTCGCCAGCCGCGTCGTCGCGCGCGCCGCGAGCCAGCCGGTCGTGGTCGTCGTCTCGGCGATGGGCAAGACCACCAACGCGCTGCTCGCCCAGGCGCGCGCCCTCGCCGACCCGCCGCCTGCGCGTGAGCTCGACATGCTGCTCAGCACCGGCGAGCGCGAGGCGATGACCTTGCTGGCGATCGCCATTCAGGCGCTCGGTCGCCAGGCGATCAGCCTGACCGGCTCGCAGTGCGGCATCATCACCGATCACCAGCACGGCCGCGCGCGCATCATCGAGGTCCGTCCGTTTCGCATCCTCGACGAGCTGGCCGCGGGTCACATCGTGATCGTCGGCGGCTTCCAGGGTGTCAGTTACAAGCGCGAGGTCACCACGCTCGGCCGTGGCGGCTCCGACACCACCGCGGTCGGCCTCGCCGCGGCGCTCGCCGCCGACTGCGAGATCTACTCCGACGTCGACGGGGTGTACTCCGCCGACCCCGGCGAGGTTCCCGACGCCCACCGCATCCCGGAGATCTCCTACGAGAGCATGCAAGCGCTCGCTCGCGCCGGCGCCCGCGTCCTTCACAGCCAGGCCGTTCAGCTCGCCGAGGAACGCGGCATCGCCATCTACGCCCGCCACAGCCGCCCCGAGCACGGCGGCGAGACCGTCATCCGCCGCAACCCGGTCGTCGACTCCGGCGTGCTCGCCATCGCCTCCGACCCCGCCGTCGCTGCGCTTGTGCTCGCCCTCGTCCCCGGTCGGGCCCGCCTCGCCCCACAGCTCGCCGTGGCCCTCGCCCCGCTCGGCCTGCGCTCGCTGCACGTCGACGAGCGCGGCGCGACCGGCCTGCTGTCATGGACGCAACGTACTGAGGCCGGCAGCGTGCAGGGCCGCATCGGCGCGCTCGCACGCCACCTGCGTGGGGACCTGCTCGAGCTGCGCTGGCGCGACGGTCTCGCGCTGGTCAGCTGCGTCGGCGTCGGGCTCGAGGACCGGCCCGAGGTCGGCGCGTGCGCATGCGAGGTGTTGAAGGCGGCGGGTGTGGAGGTGCAGCAGATGTTGACCGACGCGCGCACGCTGACCTTTGTGGTCATGGCCACCCAGCGCTTGCTCGCCGTTCGGGCGCTGCACGCTGCGTTGCTGCCGGTCCGCACGAAGCTGGAAGCGAGCGCGACCTGAGCGATTCGCCGGGATCGCACAGTTGATCGGTCAGCTGACCGCCGAGCACGAGTCTGCACGCATCTGGCGCTGCGGCCACATTCGGGTACCTTGCCG
This sequence comes from Nannocystis sp., assembly GCF_013812955.1. Taxonomy (GTDB): domain Bacteria; phylum Myxococcota_A; class Polyangia; order Nannocystales; family Nannocystaceae; genus Nannocystis. Next base: position 2,182 of record NZ_JACCSO010000508.1, read on the forward strand.
GCTCCCCGGGGGGGCCAGTGAATCCGGTCGACCCTCACACGTCTGAGGCGACTTCGGCCGCGGGCCCCACCCTTTGCAAGAGACCTAAAGGAAACAAACCATGTTGAAGCACCTTACGATCGTCGCGCTTGCCGGAGCCCTGCTGCCGGCCTGCGTCCTCACCACCGGCGATACTGCCACCGACACCAACGTGACCCCGGAGACCAGCACCACCACCACCGGCGGCGGCACCACCACCGGCGGCGGCACCACTGCAGGCACCACCACGGATGGCACTGGCGGCACCACTGAAGGCACCACCGCGGACGTGCCGACCACCGGTGAGCCCACCACCGGCGAGCCCACCACTGGCGGCACCACCGGCGGCACCACCACCGGCACCACCGGCGCGACGAGCGAGTTCGGGATGTGCGGCTGGGTCCTCGCCGAGAACTACTACGGCTGCGTCGACGAAGGCGCCGATCCCGGCGTCAGCGATCCGGCCGACATCGACCCGATCGCCTGCCCGGCCGACCTCGTCGCCGGCGAGCCGTGCAACGAGAAGGAAGGCCCGGTCAAGAACGTCGGCTGCTGCGCCCCCAACGGCGACCTGTTCCTGTGCGACAGCCAGGGCCCGGCGCCGACCGACGTGATCCTCCAGGTCGAGTGCGGCGCCTGAGCCTCACCCTCGGCTGATATCGCCAGCTGAACCTCCAGACCCCGGCCCGCGCCGGGGTCTTCGCGTTTAAGCCTCCCGAAGCCTCACTCGTGCACGATGACCGTGCTGCCCGGGCTCTCGTCGGTCGCGCTGACGCCGTGCCAGCCCTCCGGCAAGAACGGGGTGGTCCACTGGAACAGCCAGCGCGCGTCGCTGGGCCCGAGGTTCACGCAGCCGTGGCTGCGCACCGCCCCGAAGCCGCGGTGCCAGAACGCGCCGTGCAGCGCATAGCTGCCGTAGAAGAACATGGTCCATGGGACATCCTGGATCGAGTAGTTGCCGTCGGACGCCGAGTTGCCGTCCATCGTCGTCGACACGTGCTTGCTGTTGATCCGCCAGCGTCCGGTCGGCGTGTCGTAGGGCTCGTCCTTGCTGCCCTTGCGTCCGGTCGACACCAGCGTCACGTAGACCGGCCTGGTGCCGTCGTAGGCGACCAGCATCTGCTTCGCCAGGCTGACGTCGATCCACCGCTCCCACGGCTCCAGCCCCTTCGGCAGGCCCTGCGGCTCGGGGATCAGCAGGTGCTCCTTGCGGATCAGCAGTCCTTGCGCCGTGCGCATGTACGCCGCCCCGCTGACCTCGACCTCCTCCTCGAGGTCGACGAACACCCGCTTCTCGAGCGTCTTCACCGCCTTGAGCTTGTTGTCCGCCGTCAGCTCGATCAGCTTGGTCTCCTTCTTCGTGTAACCGAAGGGCCAGCTCATCTCGTCGAGCGCGACGCCCTGGAAGTCCTTGGCCTCGTAGCGCGACACGTCGCCCATCGCCACGTAGCCGCCGCGGGCCGTGCGATAGAAGGTCCGACCGGCCTCGACCACCTTGTCGCCGAGCGAGAGAAAAAAGCCCCGCTCGAGCCACGGCGTGTCGGGGCTGAGCGGCAGCTTCATCGCCAACAGCTGCTCCTGGGGCACGATCGGCAGCGCGGCCAGCTCGGTGTCGGCGACCTCGGCCGCGTCGCCCGGCAGCTTGCCCGCCTCGATGTTCTTGATCGCCGCGAGGGCCAGCCGCTCGGTCTCGCGGACCGCCCGCTGCGCCACCATCGCCTGCAGCTCGACGTCGGTCGGCATGCGCCACCACATCGGGCTGTTCCAGCGGCGCACGAACCCATAGTCGTACGGTAACGCCTGCTCATGGCGCGGCGCGGGCGGCGGATACTTGGAGAAGACCTCCTTGTCGCGATCGACGACCAGGCCCTTGCTCGCGCACGCGAAGCCGCCCGCCGGCAGCCCGTAGAACCCGTGCTTGCAGCCCTCGCCCTCGACCCGCTCGGTCACCATCGTGCGCGTACCGATGCGCATGTAGCCGAGCTTGCCGGCGCTGATGTTCGGCTGGCTGTACACCGTCACGACCTCGTACCCGGCCATCGCGTGGACCGTCAGCGCCTCGGGCGCCGGCAACGGCAACGGCGGCTTGATCTGCCCGTAGTCCTCCGGCGCTGTCAGCTCATCCACGAGCGGCAGGTCCGGCGTCGGCACCGGCAGGTCGCCGGCCTCGATGTACTCGGCGCCCGCGCCCTCGTCACCGCCGGCCTCCGCCCCGCCGTCCTGCTCCGGCGCCGCCGCGTCCGGCAACCTCCCCTGGCGCTCCACGCCGGTGGTCCGCCGCCCTTGCGCGGGCTGCTGCGGACCGTGCTCGGGTCCGGCGTCGGCGCACGCCAGCACCGACGCGCTGCACCACGTCGCCAGCACCCAGTGCCTCGGGAGACTGAACATGCGCACTGCATAGCGCACGCCTGAGCCCGGCGAAAGATTCCGGCACATCTCGAAGGCGAGCGCAAGAAACCGCCGGGCGCGGCACGGACGCGGCGCCGAAGTCGGACATGCCGCCGAAGTCGGCCGCGGAACGGACGTACCGCCAAGGTCGGACGCGGACGTGCCGCCGAAGTCGGCCGCGGCACGGACGTGCCGCCAAGGTCGGCCGACCCTGCTCACAACTTTGGCGCCTGCGAGAGGCTTCAAGCCGACGGGCGGGTGTCGGCGAACCAGTGGGCCAGGGTGTCGGGGGCCCCGGCGGCATTCAGTCGGTCCTTTGCCTCCTTCATCTCCTCGCGCTTCTTGCCGGCGTCGTCGAGCAGCAGCAGCAGCGGGTACGAGCCCGTGCTCCCGGTCCAGCGCTTGCGCAGCGCGTCGAACTCGTCCATTCGCGTCGCCGCCGCCCAGTCCTCCTCCTTGAGCTCGAGGATCCTGACGTCACCGATCTGCTGGGCCGGGTGACGGTTGCCGAGCTCCGTCTCGAGCAAGCGGCAGGGCTCGCACCAGTCCGCGCTGAACAGGGCCGCGACCCGCTTGCCGTCCCTGGCCGCCTGCACCCGCTGGCGGTCGAACATCTCCGCCAGCGTCTCCTCGTCACGCGGTCGCAGGCGCCGCAGGTC
>NZ_JACCSO010000534.1 GCF_013812955.1 Nannocystis sp.
CCGTCAGCGCGCGCAGGGCCGGCGGCACGGCCGATGCGGCGGCCTCGGCCGCGCCCTCGACCAGCAGCGTCGGCGCGAGCACGGTGATCGTGTCGAGCGCGCCACGGGTGCAGATCCGCTGGACCCCGGCCTGCAGCGTCTGCCCCAGCAGCCGCTTGCCACCCGCCTCGTAGAGCGCCTGCGCAGCGTGCTGCACGCCCAGTGCGGCTTGCCCGGCGATCGCGCCCATGACCAAGTTTCGCGGCTTGCTGTGCAGGTCGTTCATCCGGCCGAGGCTAGCGCGCCACCCCGCCTGATGCACCAGGTCCTCATGAAAAAAACCCCGCAGGGTCTCCGCGCTCCGCCCGGCGAGCCCAGCGCCTCAGCGTATCGTGGCCAGGCTGCAGCGCAGCAGGTACGGCCCGATCTGGTCGAGCGGCAGCACGCGGTCGACCGTGACCCCGGCGATGGCCGCGCTGGGCATCACCCTGCACTCCGCGCCCGCCGGGTCCTGCACGACCACGATGCCGCCGCGCGCTTTGACCTTCTGCGCGCCGACCACCCCGTCGCGGCTCGCCCCGGTGAGGATCACGGCGACGACGCGGTCGCCGTGGCTCTCGGCCGCGGAGTCGAAGAGCACGTCGATCGAGGGCCGCGCGTGCAGCACCCGCGCCTCGGTCGAGAGCGTCAGGTGGTCGCCCTCGATCAGCAAGTGATAGTCCGCCGGCGCCAGATACACCCGCCCTGCGGCGAGACGGTCCTTGTCCTCGACCTCGCGGACCATGAGCGCGCAGCCGCGCTGCAGCGCCTCGACGAGGCCCGCGTCGTCGCTGAGGATCGCCCGGTGCTGGACGATGACGACGGGGCTACGAAAGTCGCGGGGCAAGGCGCCGAGGATCACCGGGATCGCCGACAGGCCGCCGAGAGAGGCGCCCAGCACGATTACCTGCGGCTTCCCCCCTGGTATCAAACGCTCCTCCTCCGATAGATCTTCTCGGTGGCGTTGATGTCCTCGTAGTCGTGCTGGTGCGGCGTGCCCGACAGCGACTCCTTGCGGCCGAGCACGAGCACGCCGAAGCGCCGCAGGCTGTCATAGAACAGCTCGTGCACGCGGGTCTGCAGCTGCTCGTTGAAGTAGATCATCACGTTGCGGCAGATGATCACGTGGAACTCGTTGAACGAGCCGTCGGTGACCAGGTTATGGTGCGAAAATACGATGTTGCGGCGCAGCGACTGCTTGAAGATCGCGTGGCCGTAGCGGGCCGTATAGTAGCTGGCGAAGTGCTCCTTCGCGCCCGAGCGCAGGTAGTTGGCGGTGTACTCCTGCATCACCTCGATCGGGAAGATGCCGGTCTGCGCCCGCCGCAGCACCGCCTCGTTCATGTCGGTCGCGTACAGCCGGCAGCGGTTGTAGAGCCCCTCCTCCTCGAGCAGGATCGCCATCGAGTAGACCTCCTCGCCGGTCGAGCAGCCCGCGTGCCAGATGCGGATGAAGGGGTGCGAGCGCAGCAGCGGCACCACCTGCTCGCGGAAGGCGCGAAAGAAGGTCGGGTCGCGGTACATCGCCGTGACGTTGACCGAGAGCATCAACAGCAGCCGCTCCATGCAGTCGACGTCGTGCAGCACCCGGTCGAGCAGCGCGGAGATCGTCGTCAGCTTCTCCGCCCGCACCTGGTTCCATAGCCGCCGCCGCATCGAGGCTCGCGCGTAGTTGCGAAAGTCGAAGCCGTAGTGGCGATAGATGCCCTCGAGCGTCAGGTCGATCTCGAGGCGCTCGAGGTCCGAGGCCGGCCGCAGCGCCGACGGCTGCACCAGCCCGCTGTCGTCGGGGCCGTCCGGCTCGAGCAGCGGGTCGTCCACGACCTCCACGACCACACTTGCGGCGGTCGACGCGCCGCCAGGGGTGGGCGGTCCCTCGGGGCCGTCCGGCGGCGGGGCGTTACCCATACAGCCACACCCGCAGCAGCGACAGCAGCTGCTCCGGCTCGACCGGCTTGGTGATGTAGTCCGACGCCCCGGCCTCGAGGCACTTCTCGCGGTCGCCCTTCATGGCCTTGGCGGTGAGCGCGATGATCGGCAGGTTGGCGAAGCGCGCCTCCTTGCGGATCTCCCGGGTGGTCTCGTAGCCGTCCATCTCCGGCATCATCACGTCCATCAGCACGACGTTGACGTCCGGGTGCTGGTGCAGCATGTCGATGCCGCGGCGGCCGTTCTCCGCGTACACGACGCTCATCTGGTAGCGCTCGAGCACGCTGGTGATGGCGAAGATGTTGCGGACATCGTCGTCGATGACCAGCACCTTCTTGCCGCTGAACACCGGGTCCGCCTGGTGGACCTGCTTCAGCATCTGCTGCTTCGCCTGCGGCAGGTTGGCCTCGACCCGGTGCAAGAACAGCGCGGTCTCGTCGAGCAGGTGCTCCATCGAGCGCACGCTCTTGACGATGATCGCGTCGGTGACGCGCTTGAGCCGGGTCTCCTCCTCCTGCGACAGGTCCTTGCCGGTGTAGACGATGATCGGCAGCTCGCGCAGCTTCTCGTCGCTCTTGATCACGTTGATCAGGTCGAAGCCGGTCATCTCCGGCAGACCGAGGTCGAGCACCATGCAGTCGAAGTGCTGGGTGCGCAGCAGCTCGAGGCACTCCTCGGCGCTGCCGATCGCGGTGCTGACCACGTCGCCGTTGCCGATCAGCTCGACCAGCGCCTTGCGCTGGGTCGGGTCGTCCTCGACGATCAGCAGGTTCTTCACCCGCCGCTCGACGAAGCCCTTGACCATGCCGAGCGCGTCGGCGAGCGCCTCCGACGACACCGGCTTCTGCAGGAAGGCCAGCGCCCCCTGCTTGAGCGCGCGGGCCTTGCCGTCGCCCTCGCTGCCCGAGATCAGGTGCACCGGGATGTGGCGGGTGCGGGCGTCGTGCTTGAGGCGGTCGAGCACGGTCCAGCCGTCGACCACCGGCAGGCGCAGGTCGAGGGTGATCGCGTCGGGCTTGCACTCCCTGGCCAGCGACAGACCGGTGTCGCCGCGCAGGGCGATCAGCGCCTTGAAGCCCTTCTCGCGGGCCATCGCCAGCAAGACGTTGGCGAAGGAAATGTCGTCCTCGATGATCAGCAGGACGCGGTCGCCCGGCTGGATGTCGTCGCGGTCGTCCTCGACCTCCGCGGCGTACATCGGCCCGGTGCTGGTGACCAGCTC
>NZ_JACCSO010000538.1 GCF_013812955.1 Nannocystis sp.
AGCGATCAACCGCAGCTCGTCGCGCACCAGCGCCGGGGTCGCGGGCCGCCCCGCCGGCGCGCTCGCCAGCAGCTGGGCGACCAGCGCGGCCAGAGCCGGCGGCACCCCCTCGAGCGGCTTCGCCACCGTCGTCAGCTGCGCGGTGAACAGCTCGGTGATGTCCTCCTCCTGCCACAGCTGGCGGCCAGCGCAGCACTCCCAGAGGATCACGCCGAGCGAATAGAGGTCGACGCGGGCGTCGATCTGCCCGCCCACCGCCTGCTCCGGCGCCATGTATCCGGGCGTGCCGATCACCGCGCCCATGCGCGTGATCGGCTCGCTGCCGCTGGGCGCCACGCCCGAGTCGTCCGAGAGCCTCGCGATCCCGAAGTCGACGACCTTCGCCGACTGCTGGCCCTCGCGCGTCTCGATCAAAATGTTGTCGGGCTTGAGGTCGCGATGAATGATGCCCGCCGCGTGCGCGGCCGCCAGCGCATCGGCGACCTGGGCCCCGAGCTCGACCGCCCGCGGCCACGGCAGCGGCCCTCGCTCGAGCATGTGCCCGAGGCTCACCCCGCGCACCAGCTGGATCACCAGGTAGGCGCCGCCCTCCGGCAGATGCCCGAAGTCCACCGCGCTGACGACGTGCGGATGATCGATCTGCGCGGTCGCCAGCGCCTCGCGGGCGAAGCGGGCCTCGAGCTGCGGGTTGCCGGAGAACTCGCCGCGGATCGTCTTCAACGCGACCAGCTTGCGCAGCTTCAGGTGCTCGGCGACAAACACCGCCCCCATGCCACCTTCGCCGAGCACCTCGACGATCCGGTAGCGCTCGTCGATGATCCGGCCGATCCACGTCGCCAGCGACGAGGGCTCCGCGACCTCATCGACCTTATCGGCCACGGTCGGGTTCGGCTCAGTGTTCGGCACGGCGGCGAAGCTTAACCCGGGATCAGCGGCATGGGCGGGCCGTTTTGACCCCGTAAACCGACGTTCTGAGCGGCGGCGATGGCGCAACGGGCGAGGATCCCCGCCCCGGGCGCCGGGGCGCGAAGCCGTCCGTCCGCGTCACTCGAGCGCGTACACGGCGTGCACGATCGTGATGATGTCCTTCTCCAGCGAGGTCGTGTCGTTGTTGCCGTCCCACGAGCCCTGGGTCTGGTTCGCCGGGTTGATGTTGATCACGCCCATGTCGGCGGTGCGCAGCGCTCCGAGCTGGGCGCCGCCGGCCGAGTTGACCATGTTCTCGGCGCGCACGCGGGCGTCGCGGGAGGCCTCGGCCAGCATCTCGATCTTCATCTCGCCGAGCTTGGTGTAGTAGTAGAGCGGCGCCGACGAGGTGATCGTGATGCCCTGCTCGAGCAGGTCGGTGATCTCCCGCGACATGCGCTCGATCAGCGCGACGTCCGTCGAGCGCACCGTCACCGACTGGCGCGCAAGGTAGCCCTGGAGGGCCTGGCGGGCGATGCGGTCGTCGCCGGTGCCGACATACTCGGTCTCGTAGATCGCCTCGATCCCGGCCGCCGACACCGAGATCTCCTTCTCGACCACGCCGCGTCCGCCGAGGAACTCCTGGGCCTTGGCCGCGTGCGCGTGCAGCTGGCGATACGCCGCCGTGCGGTCCGGCGCGGTCGCCTCGATCGTCGCCGACCACTCGATCAGGTCCGAGACGATCCGCTTCTTCGCCGAGCCCGTGATCTCGATGCTGCGCGACTCGGGCCGCACCCGCACCCGCTCCCACGTGCTGCTGGCGATGAAGGTGGCCGCCACCATGGCGATCGCCACACAAATGACGCCGATGGGGCGCAGGTCCTGACCGGGGGGCTTGACGAATTCCATGAGTGCTCCGCTGGGCGCGCGAACGCGGCCATCATGCCCGCTATTCCCGGCCGCGGGTGAAGTTCCGGCGCGACCACCCGATGAAACCACTGCTCATGAAACCACCGCCGATGAAACCACCGCCGATGAAACCACTGCCGATGAAACCACCGCTCAGTGATGCCCGGCGTGGTGGCTCGCCGGATGCCTCGACTTGCGACCCACCAGCTCGAAGCGATAGCCGAGCTGCAGCACACCCCGGGCCAGGAACGGCGCTCCCACCAGGGGCGCCTGCAGCTCGGCGCTCAGCTCGAGGCCGCGGACGTTCACCGTCACGCCGCTCGAGGCGATGATGCGCGTGACCCCGACGACATTTGCGGACCCGACCGGCATCGCCCCGTACATGCCGAGCTTGAGCGAGACCCGCTCGTGCAGCCGCACGAAGGAGCTGATCGAGGCGTCGATCTCCGACAGGTTCATCGGGTTGACGATCGGCTTCGGACCCGCCGAATGATGGCTCCCGCTCCCGCTCGCCAGCGCCCGCGCGAAGCCCAGCGTGCCCACCCACTGCACCCGCTCGCGCTCGTGCGCGAACCAGAACTCGGGCATCAACATCACGTGCCCCATCCCGAGGTCCTCGCTGGCCTTGCCGGTCGGCACCGTCGCCGCCAGCCCGAAGCCCCCCGACAGCGCCCCGCGCGAGAAGCCCGGCACCGGCACCCGCATCGCCAGCGCCAGGTCGCCCAGCCCGTAGCCGACCCGACCGTTGCGCGTGAGCCGATACATCGGCAGCAGGGCCATGATCGCGAACTTCGGGTGGTTGAAGCCCAGCGTCGGCGCCATGCCCTGCCAGTCGCCCTCGTAGCGGCTGTTGCGATAGCCGGCCGCGTCGAAGCGCAGGCCCACGGACAGGCCCGGGTTACGCCATACGCTGCCCGCCAGCGGATGGCACTGCTGCGCGGCCGCGGCCGGCCGGGCCGCCAGCAGCACGCCCAGCACACCCAGCACGCCCAGCACGCCCAGCGGCCTGCTCACGCCGGGCGACCTGATGCCGATCAGGGCGCGCCGCATGCGAGCCACTCACCGAGCATCTGGCGCTCGGCCTCCGTCGGCGCCGGCCCGCCGAGCGGCATCTCCGTATTCACCGACTCGGGCCCCGCCGCCGCCAGCTGATCGATATGCTCCATCTGCTCGCGCACCAGCGCGAGCGACTCGAAGTTGTGGTCGCTCGGCGCCCCCTGGCGCGCCGGGCCCGCGACGCTGCTCGCGTGACAGCGCGTGCAATAGTCGGTCATGAACTTCTCGCCGAAGCTGTCCCAGCTCAGCGTCGAGCCCTCCTTGCACTCGGCGCCGCTCGCCGGACCCTCGGCGTCGTGCCCGTGATCGTCCTCGCAGCCCGCGAGGGCGACGAAGCAGGTCAGAAGTAGCGACAAGCGGGCACGGGACAGAGCGGCCATCACCGCCACGATGCCGCAACCTCGCGCGCCCCGGCCCGCGCCTACCCATGTGCGACCGCCTGTCGCACGCACAGCCCCGGCGCCGGGCGCGGCGGCTGCTGATATCCCTGAGGCTTACCCCGACCGACCGTCCCTGCCGCAGTGCTCAGCGCGGGTCGGCCTGCAGCCGCTTCATCGCCAGCGCCAGACCGTCGCGCAAGGTCCCGCTCGGGATGATGCGCCCGAAGTCGATCTGCAGCGAAACCACGGTCCGGGCGATCTCTGGACCCATGCCGCACATGATGCTCTTGCAGCCGAGCAGCGCGGCCGCGTCGGCGGTCCGTATCAGCGCCTCGGCGACGGCCGAGTCGACCACCGGCGTGCCGGTCAGGTCGAGCAGCACGAAGCGAGCCCGCGAGCGCATGACGGCCCGCAGCACGCTGTCTTGCACCTGCTTCACCCGCTCGACGTTCAGCTCGCCGACCAGCGGGATCAGCAGCACGCCCTGCCACACCTCGACCACCGGCAACAACATCGCCGCGAGCAGGTCCGCCTGCGCGGCGATCACCGCCCGCTGCTCGCGGTTCTCGGCCTCGATGCGCTCCGCTCGTCGCACGCGTCCCCGCAGCTCGGTGACATCCGTGATCACCCCACACAGCCCGATCACCTGCCCGCCGTCGTCGCGCAGCGGATACTTGCGGGTCCAGATCGTGCGCTCGACCCCGTCGCCGCCCGTCAGCTGCTCCTCGTTCTCGAGCGGCTCACCGGAGTCGAACACGAGGTCGTCCATCCGCCAGAACACCTCCGCCTGCTCGGGCAACCAGAAGTCCGGGTCACTGTGCCCGAGCAGCGCCGCACGCGAATGCCCGACCAGCGCCACGAAGCCGGTGTTGAAGGCGATCCACCGGTGCGCCCGATCCTTGACGAAGATCGGATCCGGAATGGTGTCGAGCACCCGCTGCAACAACGCCAGCGATTGCGCGTCGGAAAAATCGGTCGGCGGAAGCGAGGGGACCATGACCAGTGCACAGGAGGACGAACCCCGACAAGAGTACGCAGGTCCAGCCGCCTGTGGGCGACCGAACCTGCGCTTATCCGTGTTCTCTTATCCGCTGCGTGCGGCCCTCATGAGGACCGTACAACCGGCCCGCACTAGCGGATGAAGCCGCTGTCGTCACGCCGGCGCAGGAACGCCGGAATGTCGCTCGGGTCCCCACTCGCGGGCACGGCCGGCGGCTCGACGCGAGCCTGACG
>NZ_JACCSO010000206.1 GCF_013812955.1 Nannocystis sp.
AGCGAGGGTCGTGCGAGCCAGGGTGCGCATGCGTCAGCAATGGCACGCCGGGGATCCGGCCTCAAAGGGGAAGGAGCGTGCGGGTCCTCAGCTCATGTGCGCTCGAGCACAATTGCGATGCCCTGGCCGACGCCGATGCACATGCTCGCCAGGCCCCAGCGGGCGCGGCTGCGGGCCATGCCGTGGGCGAGGGAGGTGGTGATGCGGGCGCCGGAGCAGCCGAGCGGGTGGCCGAGGGCGATCGCGCCGCCGGCCGGGTTGACCTTCGCGGGGTCGAGGTCGAGGCTGCGCAGCGAGGCGAGGGTCTGGCTGGCGAAGGCCTCGTTGAGCTCGGCGATGGCGAGGTCGTTGCTGGTGATGCCGGCGCGCTTGAGGGCGGTGCGCGAGGCCGGGACCGGGCCGATGCCCATGACGCCGGGAGCGACGCCGGCGTGGCCCCAGGCGGCGATGCGGGCCATCGGGCGCAGGCCGAGGTTATGGGCCTTGGCGAGGCTGGTGATCAGCAGGGCGGAGGCGCCGTCGTTGAGCGAGGAGCTGTTGCCGGCGGTGACCGAGCCGCCGGGCTTGAAGGCCGGCTTGAGGCGGGCGAGCTGCTCGAGGGTGCTGTCACGGCGCACGCCCTCGTCGACGGAGACGCGGACCGGCTCCTGGCCGCGGGGCTGGGCGATCTCGATCGGCACGATCTCGTTGTCGAACCAGCCGTCGTCCTGGGCGGTCGCGGCCCGCTGGTGGCTGTTGAAGGCCCACGCGTCCTGGTCGGCGCGGCTGACGTGGTAGCGGTCGGCGACGTTCTCCGCGGTGAGGCCGAGCGCCTCGACCCCGTAGAGGCGCTCCATCGCCGGGTTGACCATGCGCCAGCCGAGCGCGGTGTCGAAGAGCTGGGCGTCGCGGGCGAAGGCCTCGGTGGCCTTGGGCATCACGAAGGGGGCGCGGGTCATGCTCTCGACGCCGCCGGCGATATAGACCTCGCCCTCGCCGACCATGACCGACTTGGCGGCCTGCAGCACGGCCTCCATGCCGGAGCCGCACAGGCGATTGACGGTGACGCCGGGGATCTCGACGGGCAGGCCGGCGAGCAGGGTGGCCATGCGGGCGACGTTGCGGTTGTCCTCGCCGGCCTGGTTGGCGCAGCCGAGGTACACGTCGGCGAGCTGCTCCATCGCCGCGCCGTTGTGCTCGGCGAGGCAGCGGATCACGTGGGCGGCGAGGTCATCCGGGCGCACGGCCGCCAGAGCCCCGCGAAACCGGCCGATCGGCGTACGAACGGCGGCGACGATGACGGGCGTGCGGGCATCCGAGGTCATGCGCCTTCCGGCGTACCACGTCCCGGCCCTGGACCCGGTAAGCGCCAAGCTTGCGCGATCTCACGATAAACCCGCCCGAGCGGCAATTCGCCGGAGTTTGCATGACGTCGGGGCGTCCAGGGGGCCCGGGGAGCGGGCCAAGTGGCGGGTCTCACGAACCGGGCGGCGCCAGGCGCGAAGGCTCGAGTCGACGGGGGCCGCCTGAAGTACGCTGCGGGGGCGTTGAGCACCCAGGAGGACACGCAGACGGTCGCATCGGAGGAGGGCTCGGCCCGGCCGCTCGACACTGGCGAGCTCGGCGACACGAGCGGCGACGAGAAGTGGGCGCGCGACAGCGAGCGTGAGGCGGGTGAGAGCTCGCAGTTTCTGAAGTTCGCGAGCCTCAAGCGCTTCACGATCCGGCGGCGGATCGGCGCCGGCGGGATGGGCGTGGTCTACGAGGCGATCGACCGCGAGCGCGGCGAGACGGTGGCGATCAAGACGCTGCTGAACGTCAGCCCGGGGGCGCTGTATCGGTTCAAGCGCGAGTTTCGGCTGCTTGCGGATGTCACCCACCCGAACCTGATCGCGCTGCACGAGCTGTTCTTCGAGGGCGAGCAGATCTTCTTCTCGATGGAGTACATCGACGGGCTCGGGTTCGTCGAGTACGTGCGCGGGGCCGACGACGAGGACGCGCCGGAGGATCCGGAGATCCGCCACGAGCGCCTACGTGCGGCCTTGCGGCAGCTGGCGGCCGGGCTCGGGGTCATCCATGCGGGCGGGATGTTGCATCGCGACATCAAGCCCTCGAACATCCTGCTGACGCGCGAGGGTCGGCTGGTGGTCCTCGACTTCGGGCTGGTCTCCGAGTCGGTGACCGAGACCCTGCGCAGCACCGGCGCCGGCGGCATGATCGGCACGCCCGGTTATCTGTCGCCCGAGCAGTCCGCGGGCCAGCCGGCGTCGGCGGCGAGCGACTGGTACGCGGTCGGTGTGATGGTCTTCCTGTCGCTGACCGGCGAGCTGCCGTTTCGCGGCAAGGGCCTCAAGGTGCTGCTCGCCAAGCAAGAGCGCGACGCACCGCCGCCCTCGTCGCTGGTGCCCGGCGTCCCCGTCGACCTCGAGGAGCTGTGCGTCGCCCTGCTGCAGCGCGACCCGACGAAGCGACCGGCGGCGGCCGAGGTGCTGCGGCGCGTCGGCTCCGGACCGAGCGGCATCCGCCCGCGCGACGCGGTCCGGCGCGACACCGGCGACCTGTTCCTCGGCCGTGAGGCGCACCTCAAGGCGCTGCTCGGGGCCTTCGGCGCGACCCATCGCGGGCGCGCGGTGGCGGTGCACGTGTGCGGTCGCTCGGGCATGGGCAAGTCGGCGCTGGTGCGCGAGTTCCTGGCGCGCCTGCACCGCAGCGACCGGGCGGTGACGCTGGTGGGTCGCTGTTACGAGCGCGAGTCGGTGTCGTTCAAGGCGCTCGACAGCCTGGTCGACGCGCTGTGCCAGCACCTGATGCGCCTGCCGGAGTCGCGGGCGGCCGAGCTGATGCCGCGCGACATTTTGGCGCTGGCGCGGGTGTTCCCGGTGCTGCAGCGGGTGAAGGCGGTCGCCCAGTCGCCGCCGCGCATGGGCGAGAGCCCGGACCCGCGAGAGCTGCGGCGGCGGGCGTTCGCGGCGCTGAAGGAGCTGCTGGCGCGGCTGGCGGATCGCAAGTCGCTGGTGCTGCACATCGACGACCTGCAGTGGGGGGACCGCGACAGCGCCGCGCTGCTGGCCGACCTGCTGCGCCCGCCGGATGCGCCGGCGCTGCTGCTGATCGCCAGCTACCGCAGCGAGGCGAGCAGCGGGGCGGTGCTCGGGGCGCTGCGCGAGGCGGCCCGCGGTGAGGTCGACATGCGCCAGATCGAGGTCGGCCCGCTCTCGGAGGAGGAGGCCGCCGACCTCGCGCTGCAGCTGCTGGCCGAGCGCGCGCCGCAGCTCAAGGGCCGCGCGCGGCAGCTCGCCCACGAGGCCCAGGGCTCGCCGTTGTTCGTGCGCGAGCTGGTTCGTTATGCGATCGCCGGCGGCTCGCGACCGGGCGAGGTCTCGCTCGATCAGGTGCTGCTCGCGCGCCTCGACGCGCTGCCGCCCGCAGCACGTGGCTTGCTCGAGGTCGTCGCGGTCGCCGGTGGGCCGGTCGATGTGCGCCTCGCGGCGACGGCCGCGGGCGTGCAGGGCGAGGACCGCACGGCGCTGGCGACCCTGCGCGGCGAGCATCTGGTGCTCACCGGCGACGAGCGCACGGTCGAGACCTACCACGACCGCATCCGCGAGGTCGTGCTCGCGCACCTCGGCAGCGAGGGCGTCAAGAGCCGGCACCGCCAGCTCGCGTTTGCGATGGAGGCGGCGGGCGACCGCGACTCGGACGCGCTGGCGCTGCACTTTCGTGAGGCGGGCGAGTGGGAGCGGGCGGCCGACTACGCGCAGATGGCCGCGGAGCAGGCCGCGGCGGCGCTGGCCTTCGACCGGGCGGCGCGGCTGTATCGGCTGGCGCTCGAGTTCAAGCCGAAGAGCGACCCGGCGCGCGGGGAGCTGACCTGTCGCCTGGCGGACGCGCTGGCCAACGCGGGGCGGGGGATCAAGGCGGCGAAGCTGTACCTCGAGGCTGCGGCGGTGATGCCGACGGAGGCCGGGCTCGACCTGCGACGGCGGGCGACCGGACAGCTGCTGCGCGCCGGTCAGCTCGTCGAGGGCACGGCGACCTTGCGGCAGGTCGTCGCCGAGGTCGGCCTGGCGATCCCCACCAGCGCGCGGAGCATGAACGCGTCGCTGCTGTACGAGCGCGCGCGCCTGAAGCTGCGCGGGCTGACGTTTCGCGAGCACGACCCGGCGATCATCGACCGCGCCGAGCTGCTGCGTTTGAACGTGTGTCACACGATCTCGGGCAGCGTGGCGATCCACGATCCGCTGCTGGCGACCTTGTTTCAGGCGCGCTATCTGAACCTGGCCTTGAAGACAGGTCATGTGTTCCACGCCGCCTGCGCGCTCGCCAACGAGGTCGCGTTCCTGTCGATGCGCGGCGAGTCGGTGCACGAGCGGGTCGAGCGCACGGCGACCCAGGCGACCGCGCTGGCCCAGCGGCTCACAGAGGGGCTGCCGCGCGGCCTGCTGGCCCTGGGGCGCGGGATCGCGGGCTTTCACTTCGGGCGCTGGCAGGAGGCGATCGGCCTGTTCGACCGCGCCGAGATGATCTTTCGCGCCGAGTGCATCGGCGCCGCCTACGAGATCACCAGCGCCCAGGCGTTTCGGCTGGTCGCGCTGTTCCTGTTAGGCGAGCTGCGCGCGCTCGGCGAGCGCATGG
>NZ_JACCSO010000601.1 GCF_013812955.1 Nannocystis sp.
GGATCGACGCGGGCTGACGCGGCCGGGGCGGCGGCGACGGCGACGGCCTCGGGCTCGGGGAGGCCAGTGGGGAGGTCAAATGCGTCGGCGCCTCGACGTACTCGCCGAACATGCGCTGCTTGACCTCCTCGAGGCCGGGGCGGACCCGCGACCGGGTGCCGTCGATCAGCTCTTTGGCCTCGTCGGTCTGGCCGATGCGGTCGATGTGCTCGGCGAAGGTGAAGCGCCCGAGCTTGATCGTGCACGACGCCCACAGGAACACGGCCAGAAAAGCCACGCTGATCAGGGTGCGCAGGGGGCCGAGCACGACGCGCGAGGATCGCCGAAAGCTGCGTATTGCGGCAAATTTCCGGCGAACTGCCGCTTCAGCGCGCTTCAGCGGTCGGCGGCGGCGTCCTTGCCGAGCTCACCGGCGACGCGCGTGGCCTCCTGGATCGTGCGCGCGAGCACCGAACGGATCCGCCCATCCTCCATCGTCAAGATGCCGGCGATCGTGCAACCGGCCGGGGTCGTGACCTGGTCCTTGAGCGCCGCGGGGTGGCGGCTGGTCTGCAGCACCATGCGCGCGGCGCCCTGGAACACCTGGGCGGCGATCTGCAGGGCGACCGGACGCGGCAGACCCATCATCACGCCGCCGTCGGCCATCGCCTCGATCATCACGTAGACGAAGGCCGGGCCGCTGCCGCCGAGGCTGGTCACCGCGTCCATCAGCTTGTCCTCGACCTCGATGCAGCGCCCGACCGTCTCGAACAGGCGGCTCACCGTGGCGACCTCGCGGTCGCCGACGCCGGGCCCGCGCGCGAGCACGGTCATGCCCTCGCCGATCAGGCACGGCGTGTTCGGCATCGCCCGGATCACGGCCGATTGCGGCAGCCAGGTGGCGAGCTGCGTCAAGGTCACGCCCGCGGCGATGCTGACCACCAGCTTGCCGGCGAGCGCCTCACGGATGCCCGGCTGATGGATCACCTTGGCGATGCGCTGGGGCTTGAGGGTCAGCAGCACGGTCTCGGCGGTGCTGCAAGCGACGAGGTTGTCGACGGTGGTGATGATGCCGTGGCGCTCGGCCAGCACATCGGCGACGTCCTGGCGGCGCGCCGTGGCGATCACCTCGCGCGCCCCGAGCAAGCCGGTACGCAGCAGCCCGCCGACGATCGCCTCGCCCATGATCCCGCAACCGATGACGGCCAGCTGCCGTGGGTCTGTCATCACCCGATCCTACCTTTAGTCGGGCCTCGGTCGGGCCTCGGCCGGACCTCAGTCGGGGCTGACGAACCGCGCCGGGACCACGCCCTCGAGCCAGGGATCGTCGTCATGCTCGGGGGCGGTGGCGGCGACGGCGGTGGCCTCGAAGGCGGCCGGCTCGGCGCCCTCGTCGAGCACCGTGCCCCGCACCACGCCGGCCTCGACCTTGAACTCACCGCGCGGCTCGCCGCCCTTCCAGCGCCCGAACGCCGCCAGGCCCAGCTCCGCCAGCAGGCCGGACCCCTGCTCCTCGAGCTTCTTCTTCAGCGCCTGCACGACCTGAAAATAGGCCTTGCGCGAGTAGCGCTGATTGAGGATGCAGTACGACTCGCCACGCAGGCCGACGCAGGCGAAGCACTGGTCGCAGTTGCTGCAGTCGAGACACAGCACGAGATATTGGGAATCCTCACACGCCTCGCTGAGCTCGACGAAGTTGCAGCCGACGCAGCGATGCGAGCCGCGAGAGCGGGTGCAGCGGACGCAGTCCTCGCACTGGTCGCAGTTGCTGCAGTCGTCGCAGCGCAGGCACTGGACGCAGAAGCGGCAGCGGTTGCACTCGAGGCTCTGGTCGCAGCGCAGGTTGCCCTCGCCGGGTCGGGTCGGGTCGCGAGCGGCGCGATAGGCGTCGATGAGCCCACGGAACTGGGAGAGCAGCGCATCGGGCGTGAGGGTCACGGGCGCTCGAGGGTGCCAGAAACCGCGGTCCCACCCAAGCGCGTGACGTTGTATGCTCCGCGCCGATGGCTCGCCGCCTGCTCCTGGCTTTTGCGCTGATCGCGCCCGCTCTGCTCTCCGCGTGCCAGCGGCGCATCGGCTCGTCCTGCAAGGTGAGCACGGACTGCAGCATCCGGGGCGATCGGGTCTGTGACCTCTCCCATTTGGTCGATGGCGACGGAGATCTCGACCCGAACGGCAAGGGCGAGTGCATCATCGACGGCTGCACGCCGAGCGCCTGCCCCCGGGAAGGAACCTGCATGCAGGTCTATGGGGCCGAGTTCCTGAGCGTCGCCTGCGACCCCGAGCTCGAGGATCGCCCGCGGGCCTACAGTGATGAGCTCGTGGACCGCATCGCCGCCTGTCGGGCCGACCCGGCCAGCGAGAGCTACATCGACGGCGAGCCGGTCGCCTGCAACGACTGCGACTCGCACGAGGTGTGCCTGCCCGAGGGTCTGTGCGCCGACATCTTGTCGGTGCGCACGAGCTGTCGCAAGGAGTGCAGCAGCGACTCGCAGTGCCGCGACGGCTACGAGTGCCGCGAGAGCGGCAGCAACGGCGTGTATCGGGTCGCGACTCCGGCGTACCCCTTCGGTAACGGCACCGTGAAGATCTGCATGCCGGTCCGGCGCGCGCCCGACGAGTGAGTCCGTCGTGGTGGAGTCGGTTCGTGGTGGCCCGCCGGCGGGACGGCGTGGCCCGCCCGTTGGCCACTCGGCCCCGGCGGCATCGCGCATGTCGTTGAAATTACACGCGTGGCAGGTAGGTGCCCGGCTTGCTTTGGCAACAGCGTCGGCATCACGCCGAGGAGTACACGAATCATGTTCAAGTCGATCCTCACCCTGCTCGCCTGCGCCGTCACGGCGGCCACCCTCACCATCTCCAGCCCGGCTCACGCCACCCCGTTCGCGGGCGCGACGACCTTCGCACTGCTCGCGCCCGAGCTCGAGGGCCAGTGCAACATCAACACCGCCACCCAGGAGCAGCTCGAGCTGCTGCCCGGGATCGGGCCGGCCATGGCCAAGAAGATCATCGACCACCGCGCCAGCAAGCCCTTCGCCGAGCCGGCGCACGTCATCCGCATCAAGGGCATCGGCCGCAAGACCTTCGAGAAGCTCAAGCCGCGCCTGACGGTCAAGGGCGAGACCAACCTGCGCGAGGTCGGTGCGGACGAGCTCGAGACCAAAAAGCTGTAGCGGTCGCGGCCGCTGCAACTTCGTAGGTGAAGTCCCGGGCGGGCAGCAGTCCCGCCGTCTGGAGGACAACGACGGCCAGGGATGGCCCCCCGCGCGCGGGCTCGTGGAGGTCGACGTGCATGCGCGTCGAGCTTGCGACCACCCGCGCGCGGGGCTTTTGATCACACCCACCGCCGCACTCGCCGGCCCACACTCGCCAGCCCACACTCGCCAGGCCATGGGTGACCTGCTGGCAGATCCGGGCTAGGTTGACCCTCATGCGAACGCGCCGCGTCCCCTCCTGCCTCACTTGCCTGCCGTGGCTCGTTTGGCTCGCCCTCGGCGTCGGCGTCGTGGCCGGGCCGCTGGCGTGCCACGCTCCCGCCGTGGAGGCGCCGTACGCCGCCGGACAGCCCCCCGCGCCGGAGGTCCTGCTCGCCGCCGTCGCGCCGAGGATCTCCGCGCTGCAGGTGTCGTCGGCCAAGGTTCGCATCAACCGCTCGCCGCAGGCCAACCTGATGTTCCTGGCCCAAAAGCCAGGTCGATTCTCCGGACAGGTCCAGATGGCCGGGCGTGAGCTCGTATCCCTGGCCTTCAGCGAGGAAGGCTACGCCCTGCGCAACGTCGCGGCCGACGGCCTGCCGACCGGATATTACGCCGGACCGCCCGCCGACTGCGCGATCCGCCAGCTGATCGGCGTGCCCTTCTCCGCCGAGGAGCTGATCGCCCTCGTGCTCGGCGGAGCGCCTCGCATCGCCGGCCCGTTCCTGGTCGTCGAGCAGCGCTGGGATCGCCAGCGCGGCCACGAGGTCCTGCGACTGCGCAGCGCCCAGGCCGAGCAAGAGCTGCGCTTCGCCTGGACCGCCGGCGCCTGGTGGGTCGCCGGCAGCACCCTGTGGGTGCGTGGCGCGAATGGCAAGCTCACGCGCGTGTGGTCGCTGCTGCACGAGGAGCTGCGCCCGGTCGCCGGCACGGTGCTGCCGGCCCGCACGAGGATCTCCCGCCCGAGCGGACGCCGCGACGAGCGAGTCACGATCACCTACCTCACGCAGATCCCCGAGCCTGACCTCGGCGACGAGCATCCCGGCGCGACCAATGAAGACGAGGGCTGGGAGGACGAGGACACCGCCGCCGCCGCCGCTCCCGGCGATACCGCGGGTGACGAGTACCCGGCCGAAGCCAAAGCCGCGAAGCCTGCACCCTCGGCCCCGCGCGTCCCCCCGCAGTTCAAGCTCGACGGCGCCGGCCTGAGCCCCCGCGGCGACCTGTGCCGCCGCTAGGCCCTCCTCCAGCCCACCACCAGCCCATCAGCTTCGCGCTCAAGCGCTCGCCTTGTTCGCGCCCGGCTCCGGCACGAGGAACCGGTAGCCGACCCCGCGCAGGGTCTCGATGTAGTGGCCGACCTCGCCGAGCTTCTTGCGCAGGCGCTGGACGTGGGTGTCGACGGTGCGGGTGGTGACATCGACCTGCATGCCCCAGACGTCGTTGAGCAGCATCTCGCGGGTCTGGACCCGACCGCGCCGCGCGAGCAGGGTGGTCAGGAGGCGAAACTCGAGCGCGGTGAGGCCGATCCGATGGTCGTCAACCCAGACCTGGTGGCCCTCGAGGTCGACGCGGAGCCGCTCGACCTGACTGTCGTCGCTAGCGGCGCTCTCACCGCTCCGGCGGCGAAGGATGGCCCGGATGCGCAGCAGCAGCTCGCGCACGCTGAACGGCTTGGTGACATAGTCGTCAGCGCCGAGCTCGAAGCCGACGACGCGATCGATCTCGTCGCCACGGGCGCTGACCATGATCACGGGGATCCTTCTGGTCCGCTCCGACATGCGCAGGCTCCGACACACGTCGACGCCGGACATGTCGGGCAGCATCCAGTCGAGCAGCACGAGGTCGGGCTGGCTCTGTCCGAGCACGCCCAACGCGGCCGCGCCGTCGCGGGCCGCGAGCGTCGCATAGCCCTCGCGCTCGAGGCTGTAGCGCAGCGTGTCGACCAGGTCTTGCTCATCGTCGACGAGGAGGATCGTGCCAGCCATAACATTCCTGTCGTATACGAGGCGATCGCTGTGTGGCGCCACAACCTCGCGACATCACGGTGACGCGTTCATTCGCGTGACCGATCGGAGGCGAGGCCGAAGGTTCATGACCGCTCGGTTCGGGACGTCGTTCAATTTCGCAGCCAGTTCAATTTCGCAGCCAGTTCTGCTGCGTAGCCCGTTCAGTTCGGTGCGTAGTTGGTCCAGCCCTTGGTCCAGTCGCTGCTCGCGTCCTTGACCGCGCCGATGAAGTCGGTGGGCTCGGCGCCAGCGACGGCGCGACCGTTGCCGAGCGCCGGGGAGTCGGCGGCGGGCACGATGTCGGCCGCGCCCCATGTGATGCTACCGAGCTTCGGGTCGACGTCGATGTGGTTGCGGTTGCCGGCGTCCTCGAAGAAGGCCTTGAGGTCCCAGGTCGAGCCGTCGCTGATCTTGTAGGGGCTGGCGCCGGCGTCGGCGAGCGAGTTCTTGAACAAGATCGTGTCGGTCAAGGAGATGTCGCCCGCATCGGCGACGATCTCGGTGGCCTCCTCGGTCAGCTCGATCGCGGCGTTGTACGAGTAAGCGAAGATCGCGTTGTGGATCTCCGCTCCGGTGCCTTCCTTGAGCTTGATCGCGCTGCTCTTGGTCATCACCAGGCTGCCGGGGTTGGTCGCCGTGCCGATGAAGGTCAGGTTCGAGACCACCGGGCGGGTCCGCGGGCTCGCGTCCAGGTTGTCCTTTTGGTTCGACCACTCGAATCCATAGTTGCCGGTCGCCGGGTCCTGATGGATGAACACATACTGCAGGCTGCCCGTGTAGCCCTGGTCGGCGTCGAAGCTGTCGTCCAGCGCGCCGGTGATGACAATGTGCTTGCCGCTCCAATTGCCGCCGAAAGCCTCGATGCCGTCGTCCGCGCCCATGTGCGATTGCACGTAGTCGACGCGGGTCCCCGAGCCGCAGGAGTAGAAGGTGATGCCGTTGAGCTCGTTGTCCTTGGTCAGCTCGAAGCCGGCGAACTCGACGCGTACATACTTGAGCGAGCCACAGCTGGAGGTCGCGTCGGAGCCGCCGTACTGGTAGGTCGGATCGTTGGCGTCGAGGCCCTCGGCGGCGCCGGTGCCGGTCTGCAGGTTGTTGGGGGCTTCACCGAGCAGCACGAGGCCGCCCCAGTCGCCGCGGGCGCGCGAGCCCTCGGGGAGCGCGGAGGTGAAGACGATCGGCTGGTCCGCGGTGCCCTCGGCGAGCAGCTGGGAGCCCTTGCCGATGACGAGCGCGGTGCCGTTGCCGGCCTTGATGGTGACACCCGGCGCGACGGTCAGCTTGGCGCCGTTCTTGACCGTGACGATCGACGTCAGGGTGTGGTCACACGCCCAGACGGTGTCCGACTCGATGTTACCGGAGATCTCGCTGTCGCATACCTCTTCGCCGGCCGCGGTATCACCGGACTCTTCGGAGCCCCCCTCATCGGCGGCACCGCCCTCGCAGGCGCCAAGCAGCAGGGTGGCCGACATCATACCCGTAAACATGCTGAGTCTCTTCATGGAAGTTCTCCTCGATCTTCTTAGCAAGGGCAGGTGACGCAATACCCACGTGGTCGTGACGCTCAAGCGACATATTGCGGGCTCGCGTATCACATCAGATGCTGTAGCTGAGGCCGAGCACGAAGAAGACGCCGCGGCGGGTGCTATAGAAGATGTCCTGGTTGTCGCCCTGCACCAGGCGTTGGCGCCAGTTGAGCAGGTTGAAGGCGTTGAAGGACAGCGACAGGTTCTTGTGGACCCGCTGCGAGAGCGTCACGTCCAGGGTGTGGACCGGCAGCTCGTAGACGTCGGGCAGGCGGTTGCCGCCGACGAAGGCGATGCGCTTACCGAAGGTGTTGAACAGGGCGCGGACGTTGGTGCCGCTGCGCTCGTTGTCGTAGCCGACGAAGGCGTTGAGCACGTAGGGCGACTGGCCCTCGAGGTAGCGCTGGGACGAGGTCGGCGCGAGCAGGTCGCCTTCCTTCGGCGGGCTGATCTGGACCCGCGAGAAGATGTAGGCGAAGTTGAGGCCGAGCGAGACGTCGCGCAGAGACTTGCTGATGAACTCGAGGTTCTTGCGGCCCTCGACCTCGACGCCGAGGTTGTTGGCGAAGCGAGCGTTACGGTAGGTCTGGAGCCGCGGGCTGGTGGCGATCATGCGCTCGATCGGCGACTCGAAGTGTTTATAAAACACGCTGACGGCGACGACCTCGCTGGCGCTGGGGAACCACTCCCAGCGCAGGTCCGCGTTCCAGATCTTGGTCTGGGTCAGCTTCGAATATCCTTGAACGGTGAAGCCGCCGGCGAAGTCGGTGAAGACGAAGGGCGCCAGCTCGCGAAACTCGGGGCGAGCGACGGTCTGTGCGCCGACCAGGCGGACGTTCATGTCCTTGCGGGCCGCGAAGATCAGGTTGGCGGACGGGAGGACGTTGAGATTTTTGAGCTGCGCGTTGGCCGTCGGGTCGACCGGCTGACCAAAAATATCAAAAGGCTCGACGCGGATGCGATTGGCCTCGAGGCGCGCCCCGCCGACCAGGCGCAGCCAGCGGACCAGCGGCAGGTCGAGCATCGCATAACCGGCGTAGATCTCCTGCTTGCCGGCGTATCCATCCTGGCCGCCCGGCCGCGTGACCTCCTTGATGACGAAGGGCTCGGTGCCCCCGGGCATGCCCCCGCCGATGGTCGAAGGATTGAGGATGTTGCCGGTGCCGGAGGGTAGGGCGCCCATCCAGCCGCGAGGCTCGAAGTCGAGGGTGCGCACCCCGAAGGTGCGGCGCTTGGCCTCGGCCCAGGCCCCGAACTTGAAGCGCGAGTCGAGCTGGCCCCATTGCTTGAAGGGCATCGTGAAGTCCAGCGCGCCGCTGCCGACGTGGTCGAGCAGGCGGAAGAACTGGAACTTGCCGGACTCGTTGGTATCGACGTTGTAATTCTGGTCCTCGGGCCCGGCATCGTCGCGGCGATAGAACAGCATCTCGCGCAGCAGCGGGTCGTCCTGGCGGGCTTGCGCGTAGGAGCCGAACCATTCGACCGTGAAGCCTTTCGCCGCCGGGATCTCGTGCTTGCCGCCGAGGCGAGTGAAGGCGACCGAGCGCATGATGTAGCGCAGGCGCGTATTGCGACAGTAGGCCTGTTCGCCGCAGGTGGTGCGCAGGCGGCCCTCGAGCACGCGCGACTCGTTGTCGGCGTCGCGCGTATACATGCCGACCAGGCTGAGGCGATTGTGTTCGTTCAGGCGCCACTTGAGCAGGCCGAGCGACGACACCTGGACGTTTTGCGTGGTCTTGGTGCCGTTGATGTCGACGTCGGGGTTACGGGTATTGAGCGCGAAGTCGGCGCCCGCGGTGTTGTAGATCTTGTAGGTCTCGTTGATGGTCTGGGTCGAGTTGCCGTAGTTGACCGCCGCGAGGAAACCGAGGCGGGTGCCCCAGGGCTTGAAGGTGTTCCCGACCTGGATCCCGCCGCCCATGTTGGGGAGCGCCATGCGACGACCGACGGCGGTCTTGAGGGAGGGCAGCGACTCGCCGAACTTCTCGAGCTGCTCGGGTGTGAACGCCTGCTTGCCGTCGATGGTCGAGCCGGTCCGGATCGGTGCGGCGGTATTGAAGAGGGGCGAGAGGTTGCGCTGGAGGTTGCCGGTGGCGAAGTTGTCGCCGCGGAAATGATCGCCGGTGAGCCCCGACCGGAAGCTGGACTGGGTGTTGATCCCGAACTTGGCGTCGATCTGCAGCGACCACTTGTCGGGCGCCTCGCGGCTCTCGAGCTGCACCGAGGCGCCGGCGAAGTCCGCGGGCACGTCCGGCGTCGCGGTCTTTTGCACGTTGATCGCCGACAGCGCGCCCGAGGGGAAGATGTCGAGCGGGACGGTGCGCAGATTCGGGTCCGGGCTCGGCAAGCGGGCCCCGTCGAACAGGGTGTTTCCGTAGCGGTGCCCGAGGCCACGAACGAACAGGAAGCGGTCGCCGACGATCGTGCTGCCGACGATGCGGCGCGCGACCGCGGAGGTGGCCCCGCCACCGGACTTGCGGATGTCGTCGCGGCTCATCATGTCGCGCGCGGCGACCGACTTCTTGCGCTCGACCAGCTTGCCGGCCGCGCTCTCCTTGTTGATCTCCGCGGTGACCGCCACCGTCTGGGTCATGCCGGCGATCGGCTTGAGCTCGCGGTTGACGTTGACGGTCTCGTCCTTGCCGACGACGACCCCGGAGATCGTCATGCCCTCGTAGGCGTCGTACCAGATCCTCACCTGGTAAGTGCCCGGCGGCAGCGGCAGCGCGAAGTTGCCGTCGATGTCGGTCTTGGTTTTGAAATTGGTGCCGACAACGGTCACGTTGACGCCGATCAGCGGTGAACCACTGGTCGCGTCGCGCATGCGACCGATCACGTTACCGATCGGCCCGGCGGGCTTCGGCACCGGCTTCGCCGCCATCTCCTTCTTGAGCGCCTCCTTGTCGGTGGTCAGGTCCTCGACGCAGAAATCGCCGTCCGCGCAGCCGGCGTCATCCTCCGGAGGGGGCTCTGCAGGCGGGGCCACGGCTGGTGGGGCCTCGGGCGCTGCCTCGGCGGTCGGCGGAGCATCGGTCGGCGGAGCATCGGGCGTGGTGTCGCCGTCGACGCCCCAGCTTTGTGGGCCGTCGTAGTCGCGGGGGCCGGCGGCCTGGGTTTCGGATACACCGATCCCGATCGTCGCCAGCGCGGCCAGCAACGACGGGCTCTTGCGGTCGAGCAAGGGCATTGGAGTGGGTCTCTTGTGACGAGGCCACCGATTCGCCGGTGGCCTCGGAGTCGGGAGAGGGCCGATGGGCCCGTCAGTCCATGCGGGTCGTCAGGAACACGATGGGTCGTGCCTGGGCCGCACGGGCGAGGTCGACGGCGCCGAGCACGTTGCCGAGAGAGGCATCGTCGGCTCCGTCGAGATACAGGGCGTTGTCGGGGCGAGCGTTGAACATGCGAATGAGCTTCGGGGTCAGCTCGCCGTGCTCGACCTCGATTTTATTGATTAGAGTTTTGCCGTCGGCTGCGATGGTGAGGACCAGCGGCTTGTTGGGGTCGTTGGTCTGGTCGAGCTGCTCTTCTTTGTCATCCTTGGGCGGGAGACGGACCCAGAAGCTCTTGCTGACCACGGGCGCGAGGACCATGAAGATGATCAGCAGGACGAGCACCACGTCGACCAGGGGAGTGACGTTCATCTCCGGCTGGACTCGAACCTTCTTGAAGCCGCCGCCGAGTTGGATCGCCATGGCTACTCGCCCTCCTTGTCGCCATCCCACTGGCGCTGGGTGCCGACGGCGAGGGCGACGCCGCCGAAGCCGATGTTTTGGACCTCGTGAAAGAAGCCGCGCACCTCGGCGTAACGCAGCTTGGCGTCGCCGCGGATCAGCAGCTTGCGCTTCGGGCTGCGGGCGTACACCGCCTGCAGCTGGACGAGCACCTGGGCGCGCGTGAGGTCCTGCTTCTCGATGGTGTAGACCTCGCTGTGGTCGATCGTGATTGTCAATGGCTCGTCCTTGTCCTCGGCGTCCGGGTCCGGATTGAACACATTGACCATCTCGATCGGCTTGCCATCCTGCATGTTGGGGATGATCACCATGAAGATGATCAGCAGGACCAGCACGACGTCGACCAGCGGCGTGACGTTGATGTTGGGCTTGACGCCCTTGCTCTTACCCGTGTCGAGTGTTGCCCCCATTGGCCCCCTCCAGGTAGTCGATGAGCTCGCCCGCGGCGTGCTGCATGCGCATGTCGAGGCGGTCGAAGCGGCCCGACAGGTAGTTGTAGAAGAGCACCGATGCGATGGCGACCACGAGGCCGACCGCGGTGACGATCAACGCCTCGGCGATGCCGGCGGAGACCGCACCGAGGCCGCCGCCGCCGGCCGCCGCGATGCCCTGGAACGCGGTGATGATGCCGATGACCGTGCCGAACAGACCGATGAACGGCGCCGTCGAGCCGATCGAGGCCAGCATGCCCATGCCGCGACGGGCCTCGGCGCTGAAGACCTCGAGCTTGCGGACCAGCTCGCGGCGGGTCAGCTCGATCGGGTCCTTGCTGTCGAGGTTGGCCTCGTAGGTGTCGATGCCGAGCGCGGTGATGCGGGCGAGCGGGTTCTTCGGATAGCTGTGGGCGAGCTTTCGCAGCGGCACGGCCTCGCCGGCGTCGAGCAGGGGTCTGACCCGTGCAGCGAACTGCAGCGATTCGCGGTCGGTGCGGATGAGGACGAGGAGGCGCTCGAAGACGACGAACAGGCTGAGGAAGCCCATGCCGAGCAGCGAGATCGCCACGAAACGGGCCATGAAGCCCATGCTTTGCCAAATTTCGACCAGTGAGAGTTCCATGACGCTTTGCCTCGCTAGGTGCCTGGCCTCAGCCGGCGGTGAGCTTGAAGGGGAAGTTGACGATGATCCAAACCGAGATCGGCTCGCCGTCGAGCTTGGAGGGGCTGTACTTCCAGACCTTGATCGCGGCGATGACGGCGCTCTTGAAGGCCTTGTCGGCCGCAGCCTGGTCGTCGGTGCCGGTGGCGGTGTTGCTGGATCGCAGGATCTTGGCGCCCTTGACGGTGCCGTCGCGGTGCACGTGCAGCTTGACGACGACCTCGCCCTCGACGCCTGCCGTGCGCAGCTCCGACGGGTAGCCGGGCGGCTTGTTGCCGGGGTCGGCCCTGGGCACGCTCGCCTTCTCGGG
Source organism: Nannocystis sp. (assembly GCF_013812955.1). Classification (GTDB taxonomy): domain Bacteria; phylum Myxococcota_A; class Polyangia; order Nannocystales; family Nannocystaceae; genus Nannocystis. The sequence continues at coordinate 11,845 of NZ_JACCSO010000601.1, forward strand.
GCGATCGACGGGCTTGGTCGGGTCGATCGGCTCGGCCGCGGGCTTGGCGGGCTTCGGCGGATCGGGCTTCTTGACCTCGGGCTTCTTGACCTCGGGCTTCGGCTTGCCGGTGCCGGTGCCGGTACCCGGCTGACCTGTCCCAAAATTCTTGTCCTCGGCGGGCTTGGCCTGCTCCGGCGGCGCCTCCTTGGGGATCTCCCGCGGCACCTCGGGACGGGGCTTCGGCTTCGGCTTTTGAACCTGGGGCTTGGGCGCGAGCTCGGGTGGCGGCGGCGGCGGCGGCTCCTCCTCGGGCTCGGGCTCCGGCTGCTCCTCGACGGCGAAGTCCTTGACCTCGGGCTCGAGCAACACCTCGACCTCTTTCTCCTTGCTGGTGTCGAGCACGACCCAGGCGCTGAAGAGGAGCAGATAGCTCAGCGTAGCCAGCGCCAGCGATCGCCGGTTGCGGCGCGCAAATACCAGCTCGCGGGTCGCGGGGTCGAAGCCGTGAAACATCGGGACTCGCCAACCATGGACGGACCGGTTTGCAGGGCCATGGCGCGAATGTTTCTTGTCAGTGACAAGCTATCGACCGATCTGGCGACGTTTGGAGCACGATCGGGTCACGGGAATGTCACGGCCGCAGCGCTCGGCGCTTTACGCGATCTGCCCCGCTCCCGTACGATCGCCGCGTGCACGTCGAGGACCTCGGCTGTGAGCTCGATGGTCGGCAGCTGCTGGCCGGCCTCGAGTTCAGCGTCGAGGACGAGCCGCTCGCCCTGCTCGGACCCTCGGGTGCCGGCAAGAGTCTCGCGCTGCGCTGCCTCCTCGGTCTCGCACCGACCCGGGCGAAGCTCCGCGGCGAGCTGATCCTTGCGGATGCTCGGCGGGTCGCGCTCGCCGATGTCGCTGCACTCGCCAAGCTTCGCGGCCGGGTGCTGACCCTGCTCCCGCAGGCGGCCGCGGCCAGCCTCGACCCGATGCGCCGTGTCGAGGCCCAGCTGCGCGAACTGTTGACGTTGCATGCGAACAGCGAGGACTCGCCGGCCTCGCTGCTGATGCTTGTCGGTCTGGACGCTGCGCTGCTGGCCCGGCATCCGCACGCGCTGAGCGGCGGGCAGGCGCAGCGGGTCGCGCTGGCGCTGGCGCTCGCGTGCCGGCCCGCGCTGTTGCTCGCCGACGAGCCGACCTCCGCGCTCGACAACCTGTCACAGGCGCAGCTGTTGGACGCGCTGGTGGCGACATGCCGGGCGCGAAGGATCGGCCTGGTGCTGGTCACGCACGACCTCGCCCTCGCGGCCCGGGTCTGTCGCCGGGCGGTCATCCTCGACGCCGGATGCATCGTCGAGGCCGGTGATATTGCCGACATCGTCGCGGCGCCGGGGCATCCGGTCGCGCATGCGCTGGTCGCTGCGGCCCGCCGGGCGGACGCCCTGTGGGCGCTCGCGGCTGGCGACGGGATGGCATGACCGAAAGGACAGATGGATCGCTGCTGCGGGCGCGCGGGCTGGGGGTCGCGCTCGGTGGTCGTGAGGTCGTCGCCGGCCTCGATCTCGAGCTGCGGCCCGGGGCTGCGGTCGCGCTCGTCGGTCCTTCAGGCGCCGGTAAGTCGGCGGTCCTGCGGGCGCTCGTCGGCCTCGAACCGGCGCTGCGGGGCTCGCTGCGATTTGCCGGCGTCGAGCTGGTCGGGGCGCCGGACCGGGCCTGGTCGCCGCTGCGTCGAGGCGTGCAGCTGTGCTGGCAGGACGCGGGCGCGGCCCTCGATCCGCATCTGACGGTCGCGCAGCTGCTGGACGAGGCGCGGGTGCTCATGGGGCTGCCGCGCTGGCGGGTGGGTAGCAACGAGCTGGGTGAGGTGCTGCGTCGCGTGGCCCTCGATCCATCGCTGGCGCTGCGTCTGCCGGGCTCGCTGAGCGGCGGTCAGCGCCAGCGTGTGGGCCTCGCGCGGGCGCTCGCGGCCGAGCCCGCGCTGCTGCTCGCCGACGAGCTCACCAGCGCGCTCGATCGTCCGGTCGCATGGGAGCTGGTGGATCTGCTGCGCGGGCTGCGACGGTCCGGGCTCGGCATCTTGCTGGTCACCCATGACCTGTCCCTTCTGCCAGGTACGGTGGACGAGGTGATCGTGCTCGGTGGCGGCGAGGTGGTCGAGCGCGGCGCGACGGCGCAGGTCCTCGGCGCACCGCAGCATACGATCACGCGCGCGCTCCGGGCCGCGGTTCCGCGGCTGCCGGGCTGAACCGTCGGGCTAGAGCTGCCGCCAGCCGCCGCGGCTGCGCAGCTCGAACAGGCCGAAGCGCAGGTCGAGCACGAGCTCGAAGGCCACGTGTGGAGAGCGCCCGTTGACATAAGATCGGGCGAAGTTGACCTGCGTGAGCAGGCCGATGCGGCGGGTCCCGAAGCGCAGGTGCAGTCCGCCGCCCAGCCGGTTGTGCACGTCGTAGTAGCGGCGGTTGTTGAGGTCCTCGCCGGTGATGAACGGCACGGCCTCGCGAACGCGGGCCCAGCCGATGTCGACGCCCGCGGTGAACCAGGCTTGCGAGAGGCTGATGTTGCCGAGCAAGAACTGGGCTCGTCGCTGGAACTCGACCGTCTTCGGGTCGCCGTCGTCCTTCGTCGGCGGGTAGAGCAGCTGGTGATAGCTCGCACCGACCTCGATCAGCCGACCGCGATAAAACGCGACCGAACCCCTGGGTGACCACCGGGGCACGCGCTCGCTCGGCAGCCAGTGGGCGGTGAGTCCGAGCGTGAGGTGGTCGAGCAGGCCGAGCGCGAGCTCGAGGCGATACACCTGCGGCGTGCCGACGCCGACCGCCACGCCGAGCACGCCGTGGTCGAGGTAGCGGGCGGAGCGAGCGACCGGACGGGTGAGATACCGCCACGTCCGCTGTTTGAGCGGCTCACGAGGCGCGGTCTCGGGTCCTCGTGGAACCTCAAGTTGTGAAACCTCAAGTCGCGTGAGCACCGGCTTATCCCGCGGGTCTGCGGCGGGCGTGGCCGAGTGAGTGGACGCGGCGGCCTCGCCTGCGAGGGCGAGCGCGACGCCGAGGATGAGAGGAGCAGCTGGCAACCGCCGTCATTGTTGCCGCAAACCGTGAGGATGCTCAACCTTCTCGCGCATGGGCCGGTCCGAGGCCCGTGCGCATACTGGGCGGCGATGTTGACGAAAAAGCCCCTCTCTCGCGCCATCTACATCGTCGCAGCCAAGCGCACGCCGTTTGGGACCTTCGGCGGTTCGTTGAAGGACCTGACGGCGACCGACCTCGCGGTGATCGCGTCGAAGGCCGCGCTGGCCGCTGGCAACGTGAGCCCGGAGATCGTCGACGCCGTCTGCGTCGGCAACGTCTCGCACACCTCGGCCGACGCGCTCTACATGGCGCGCCACGTCGGCCTGCGCAGCGGGGTGCCGGTGCCGGTGCCGGCGTTGACGGTCAACCGCCTGTGCGGCTCGGGCTTTCAGTCGCTGGTCAGCGGCGCGCAGGACATCTTGCTCGGCGACGCGGAGATCGTGCTGGTCGGCGGCACCGAGAACATGAGCCTCGCCCCGCACGCCGTGCGTGGCATCCGCTGGGGCACCAAGTTCGGCCAGGACGGCAAGCTCGAGGACACCCTGTGGTCGTCGCTGCACGACCCCTTCGCCGGCTGCGCGATGGCGATCACCGCCGAGAACCTCGCCGAGAAGTACAAGATCACCCGCGAGGAGTGCGACGCCTACGGCCTGCGCTCGCAGCAGACCTGGGCCGCCGCGCAGGACGCCGGCCGCTTCGCCGCCGAGCTCACCCCCGTCGAGCTCAAGACCCGCAAGGGCGTCACGCAGTTCACCGCCGACGAGCACGCCCGCCGCGACGCGAGCCTCGAGAGCATGGCCAAGCTGCCGACCGCGTTCAAGAAGGATGGCGTGGTCACGGCCGGCAACGCCTCGGGCATCTGCGACGGCGCAGCCGCGCTGGTGCTCGCCAGCGAGGAGGCGGTCAAGAAGCACAACCTCAAGCCGCTCGCCCGTCTGGTCCAGTGGCACGTCGCCGGCGTCGACCCGACGATCATGGGCATCGGTCCGGTGCCGGCGATCCGCGGCGCCCTCGCCCGCGCCGGCCTCGAGCTCGGCGACCTCGACCTCGTCGAGATCAACGAGGCCTTCGCCGCCCAGTACCTCGCCTGCGAGCGCGAGCTCGGCCTCGACCGCAACAAGACCAACGTCGACGGCGGCGCGATCGCCCTCGGCCACCCGCTCGGCGCATCCGGTGCCCGCATCACCGCCCACCTCGTCCACGAGCTGGCGCGCCGCGGTGGTCGTTACGCCGTCGGCTCCGCTTGCATCGGCGGCGGCCAGGGCATCGCCCTCGTGCTCGAGAACGCGTCGTCCTGAACTCATCCCGGCGGGCGGCGCCCTGACGC
>NZ_JACCSO010000614.1 GCF_013812955.1 Nannocystis sp.
ACGCCGAGCACCGGCGCGAGCGTGGCTGGATCCGGCAGACCGATGAGCGTCGCGCTGCGCAGCCGATCCTCGTCGTCGCTGATCGCCGCGACCGTCAGCGATGCGAAGCCGCCGCCGGCATAGCGCCGGGTGAGCAGCCGCAGCGACGCCTCGCCGAACGCCCCCCGCAGCGCGCCGAGGTCGCCCGGCAGCGTGACCGGGTCCAGCCCCGCACCATCGATCCAGCGCCGGGCCGCCGCGAGCACCGCCCGCGACCCGGCGTCGATCACCGCGCTCAAATTCGGTCCTCGCCTGTCCCTTGAGACATGTCCTCGAAGTCTTCGAGAGTGCGCGCGGGTATCTTCTCTTCCGCCTCCATCGGCAAACCCGACAGCGCCGCGTCGATCGCCGCCGCCACCGCGACCCGCAGCGCCGGCGATGAGCGGCCCGCCGACTCCGCGTCCGCCCGGCGCAACCCCGCCGATGAGCGAGCCGCCGCCTCCGCGTTCGTGCTTCGCAGACCCGCCGCGCCCCCACCTCGCGGCTCGCGGCGAACGGGCTCGATCCGCCCGGACTCGCGGATCGTCGGTATGTCCTCGGAGACAGGCGCGCCGGGCTCGACCCGCCGGGCCTCGCGAATCGTCGATATGTCCTCGGAGACAGGCGCGCCGGGCTCGACCCGCCGGGCCGCGCGGATCGTCGACATGACCGCAGGGACAGGTGGACCGGGGCGCTCCGCCGGGGCCTCGGCGCTCGCGGCTGCGGGCTGCGGATCGAGCTTGAACAGCCCGAGCAGGCCGGCCGGCGGCATCCTGACGTAGCCCTTGAACACCGCGCCGAGGGTGCCGGCATCGGCACGTGCGAGCACGCCGAGCTCGACGAGGTGGGCGAAGAACGAGCCGCGACCGGGCCATCCGAGCCGCCACGCGTCGAGCTGATCGGGCCCCAGGAGCCCCGGCTCGACCAGCGTACGCCGCAGAAATTCAAGCTCGGCCGCGTCAGCCATGCGGATCACCTCCCGATCCATCTTCGTGACCCGGATGCAGCAACCTCGCCAGGCACGGACCACGTGACCCAGCGATCACCCGCGCCCCGTCGACCGCGACCTGGAGCCGCTCGATCGGCCGCAGCTGCTCGCACTCGACCCCCAGGAGCAGCGCCCTGCCCACGTCTCCACACAATACGAGCCCCGCCCTGTCCACGCGCGACAGCGCATACAGGGGCGAGGGCAGGCGCAGCAGGTCTGCCTGCACACCGGCCGGATCGCGGCGGGCCAGCAGCAGGCAGGTGCAGCCGAGCACACCGAGCAGCGCGAGCCCGGGGCTCAGCACCGTGCCCGTCAGCGGCGCCCCGCCGGCGAGCGCCGTTTTCCACTCCTCCGGCAGCAGTACGCGCAGGCGCTGCTGGGTTCCATTAAAATCGCTGCAGCCGAGCTCATCACCGCGCAGCAGCCAGATCACCGCGTGGCGGCGTGACGCGACGAAGGTCTCGAAGCCGTGGTCCGCGGCCAGCAGCGTGGTCGGCCCGCCGTCGAAGCAGACCACCCGGCGCTCACCCGCGACGATCGGCTCCGATTCGTCGGTGTCGTGCACGAAGCGACGCGCGCGTGGCACCCGGCCGAGGCGCTCGAGCGAGACCGCCTCCGGGCCGAGCCTGGCCACCTCGTCCCCGGCCAGCACCAGCCGCGACCCGTCGCTCGTGCGCGACACGTCGAAGTTGCCGCGCTCGGCCGTCAAGGCCCACAGCAGCGCCTCGCTGCCGGGGAAACGCCGGCCCGGGTCGGGGTCGATCAGACAAGCGATCGCCGCGGACAGCCCACCGCGGCCGCGATGCCGCAGACGAAAGGCCGTGCGCCCCGGCAGCTCCGGGCGCGCGCCGAGCAGCAGCTCGAGGCCGACGACGCCCAGCGAGTACAGGTCGCAGGTCGCGTCGGCCCCCTCGCCGAGCAGCTCCGGGGCCATGTATTGCAGCGAGCCCGCGATCGAGCCCAGCCGCGCCCCACGAGCGAGGAACCGGCCGGCGCCGAAGTCGGTCAATGCCCACGGCGGCTCGCCCAGGCGCTCCATCGCCAGGATGTTCTCCGGCTTGACGTCGCGGTGGATCACGCCCTGCGCGTGCGCGTGCCACAGCGCGCCCGCCATCTCGAGCAGCAGGCGATGGATCTCCGGCGGCGTGAAGCGCCGTCCGCTCGCCAGCGCCCGCCGCAGCGAGCCGCCCATCGCGCGGGTGAATACCAGCACCGACATATCCCAGCGCGGGTCGTGGCCCGCGTCGCGACAGGCGACCACGTGGGGGTGCGCGAGTCGCACGGCGAGGCGCATCTCATCGACCCAGGCCGCGTAGTTATCGACGGCCCCGTCGAAGAACTTCACCGCGACGGCGTCGCCTGTGCGCAGGTCGGTGGCCGCGACCACGGTCCCGAGGGAGCCGGCCGCGAGCCGCTCTCCGAGCAGATAGCGCCCGAGCACCTGATCCGGGAACGCCTCGAGCTCAGCCACCGCTCGCCTGGCCGCACAGCGCAGCGACGATCTCGCTGTGCCGGAGTTTGTTGGCGCGCATGCCCTCGGCCCGCTTTGCGACCTCGAAGGACGCGAGGATGAAGGTGGTGCCCTCCTTGTCGCCGAGGCGCAGGTCGCCGGTCTGCACGCTGCGCATCTCGGCGTCGCAAAACCCCGAGAAGAAGCCGCACAGGATCCCCGCGAACATGTCGTCGCCGGTGTGCCCGCTCGGGCCGATGTCCTGCATCGGGCTGTCGTCGAGCTGGATCGCCAAAAAGCCGTGCTGGCCGCGGTCCCAGTCGACCGACAGCCGACCGAGGCCGGTGCCGCCCCACAAGTCTCGCACCAGGATGTCGAACTCGGCCATGTTGCGGTCGCGCAGCGACACCCCCGCGTACTGGCCCAGCTCCGCCTCGAAGCGCCGCGCCAGCCGCTGCCCGAAGAACTCGCCGCAGCGGCGCAGCACCAGCGCCGCCGCCGGCCCGGTCTCGTGCTCGCACGCCGACACGAAGCCGCGCAAGAAGTCCTCGTTGACCGCGATCATGCGGGTGCCGCCGCGGCTGCGCAGCACCCCGGCCTTGACGTCGAAGTCGAGGAAGTTCGGGCTGCTGAAGTAGTTGAGGTTTTGCCGCGTGCTCATGGCGCGTCCTTGGCCTTGCCCGAGAGCGCCGACCCGCACAGCTCGATGTAGGGCCGCAGCAGCTCGGCGGTCTGCGGGCTGAGCTCGCGCGCGGCGACCCGGCCCAGCGTGTCGTAGGTGTCGGCGATGAACTGCGGGGTGAAGCCGACGCCCTTCAGAATCGTCGCCATCCAGCTGAGCAGGCTGTTCTCGAGGAAGGCCTGGTCGCCGCGCAGCAGCGCCTGGGCGCAATAGCGCAGCACCAGGGTCTCGTCGCGGGTGCAGCTCTGGCGGGCATTTTTATAGCGCTTCTCGAAGTCGGGGTAGGTGCGAAACACCTCGTCGACGGTCTGGCTGATGATCGCCTCCTCGGCCTGCTTGATCTCCTCGATGGCCGCGAGCCGGGCCTCGAGCCGGGCCGCCCAGTCGCGCAAGATCGCCTGCTCGGCGCGGGTCGGATAGCGGCCCTCGGAGGCCGTCAACATCGTCTGGATCTCCTGATTCATCGTCGAATCTCTCCTGTCAATCCCACTCGAAACCTTGAAACGCGTTGGTCACGGACAGCTGCTCGACCCCGCTGGTCGGCGGCTCGCGCCGCCTCGTCAGACCCGGTGAGGTCATCGCCAAAAAGAAGCGCTCGACCGACGCCGACCGCCAGTCGTCGAAGTCGATCGTCAGCCCGGCCGGCGTCGCCGCGACCATCCGCGCGAAGAACTGCCGGACCTTGACCTGCCCGAGGCTCGGGTCGAGCGACGGCCGCACCGGCTCCACCGGCTTCGCCACCGGCTTCGCCACCGGCTTCGCGGCGGCTGGCCTGACGACCACGGAGGGTGTGGTCTGCGAAGCTGCCTGGGCGACGTCCACGGCCTGCACGACCGGGTTGGCGAGCGACTGCGAGGCCGCGGCGCTCGCCATGCTGGCGGACGTTTCGGACGGAGTGGACGAAACGGCGACCGGCGGGGCCACCGGGGTGGGCGGCAGCGACAGCTGCGCTGCGGCGTTTTGGCCCGGACGTCGAAGCGACCCGAACCACCCGGAAAAACGGCGAACCAGCTGCCCAAACCAGGTCATCAGCACTCTCCCACAATGAAGCTACAAGGATCTCGGGACTGCGACAAACAGAAAATTCTCTGGTCCGGCGCCCGCTGATTGTGGGGCGGCGCAGAGCCCGCCAGTCGACTTGGCGTCGTCTCACATCGTCATCGAACCGCTTACCCCAGGGTGAGCGAGCGGGTCTTCATCTCGGCGACATCGACATCGACCTGGGACAGCTCGCCGATGCGCGAGCGCGTGATGATCTTGCCGGTCTCGATCAGCACGCGGCCGTCGAGCGGATGCAGGATGCGCTCCTCGGCGCGACGACCGATGAGCGCGGCGAGGTCCTTCGACGCGGTGAGGTAGCGCCCGCGCGGCAGCGTCACGGTCACGCCCTCGCCCTGGACCTTGGCCTGGCAGGCCAGCCGCGAGTTCGGGCGCAGGTCGCTGAGCATGCGCAGGGACATCTGCTCGCGCGGGGTGCGAGGGGACAGTCGTTCGGCGCCGGTCGACACATAAACGTGACACGTCGCGCACAGGCCCTTGCCGCCGCAGGCCAGCAGCAGCGGCGTGCCCGACTCCGTCAGCGCGTCGAGCAGGCGCTGATTGGTCAGGATGGCGACTGGATCCGTGACCCCCTCGATAGCGACGCGCTTCATGAGTGTGCGGCCACTTTGCAGCCCGTCTCGCGCGGCGGCAAGCAACGCCCGCGAAATACCCCGTCCAGCGCCCACTGGCCGGTCAACTCGCGGCCATGCGCGGGAATGGCTGCGAACGCGGGCGTGTGCGATGCTCCGCGCGTGGCCCTCGAAGCACACGCCCTTCACACTGCGCGCCTCATGCTACGCCCGCTGCGGGAAGCCGACGCCGCGGCGATCCGCGGCTACCGCGACGACCCCGAGGTCGCCCGCTATCAGTCCTGGGACCGATACAGCGAGGCCGACGCGCTGGCGATGATCACCTCGCTCGCCGGGACCAGCCCCGGCACCCCCGGCGCGTGGTTTCAATGGGGCATCGTGCATCGCAGCAGCGGCGCGCTGATCGGCGACTGCGGGCTCAAGACCCGCGACGATCCCCGCCTCGGCGAGCTCGGCTACACCCTCGCGCGCGGCCATCAGGGCCAGGGCCTCGCCACCGAGGCCCTGCGCGCCGTGCTCGAGCTCGCCTTCCGTCGCCTCGCCATGCATCGCCTCAGCGCGTCCGTCGACGTCGACAACCTGCGCTCGCTGGCCCTGCTGGAGCGCCTCGGCTGGCGCCGTGAGGCCCACCATCGCCGCTCCGTGTGGTTCAAGGGCGCCTGGTGCGACGACGTGATCTACGCCCAGCTGCAGGGCGAGTGGCTCGCACGCCCGCAGCCCTGAGGTCCGCACCGACTCAGGCGCGGGCCGCCGGGCGCGACTTGCCGCGCCCGCCGGGCTTGCGCACGGCTCGCTGGGCCTCGGCGACCAGCTGGCTGGCGTGCTCTCTGGCGGTCCCGCTGACCCGCGAACCACCGAGCATGCGCGCGATCTCCTCGACGCGCGCCTCCTCGCTGAGCCGCACCACGCGGGTGATCGTGCGTCCGTCCTTCGTGTGCTTCTCGACGCGAAAGTGGGCGTCGGCGAACGCTGCAATTTGCGGCAGGTGGGTGATGCACAGCACCTGGCGCTGCTGCGACGCCGCCCGCAGCCGGCGACCGATCGCCTCCGCCACCGCCCCGCCGACCCCCGCGTCCACCTCGTCGAACACGTAGGTCGTCACGTGGTCGCCGGTCGCCAGCACCCCCTTCACCGCCAGCAGCACCCGCGACAGCTCGCCGCCCGACGCCACCTTCGTCAGCGGCGCCAGCGGCTCGCCCGGGTTCGCCGTGAACAGGAACTCGACCCTGTCGATGCCTCGCGGCCCGAGCTGACCGTCCGGCAGCAGCTCCACCCGCGCCTCGAGGCGCGCGCGCGGGATGTGCAGCGCCTCGAGCTCGGCCTCGACCGCGCGGGCCAGCCCGGTCGCCGCCTTGCTGCGGCTGGTGTGCAGCGCCGCGGCCTGCGTGGAGCACACCGCGTGCAGCTCGCGGACCCGCTCGCCGAGCGCGGCCAGGTGCTCGTCGGCGTGTTCGACCTCGCCGAGCTCGAGGCGCATCGCCTCGAGCCTGGCCGGCAGCTCGTCGACCTCCCCGCCGTGCTTGCGGCGCAGGCCCTCGAGGTCGTGCAGGCGCTCCTCGGCGAGCTCGAGCTCACCTGGCTCGAAGGTCAGCTCACTGGCGAAGCGGTTCGCGGCCGCGGCCGCCTCCTCGCAGGCGACCTGGGCCGCCGCCAACTGCTCGTGGATCTCCGCGAGCAGCGTCGAGCTGTCGGCGCCGCGGCGGGCCTCGTCGAGCAGCGCCGCCAGGCGGCCGGCGATCGCGTCGTCGGCCTCGTAGAGGGCGTCATGGGCCTGGCGGGCGAACGCGGCCCAGCGATGGGCGTCGCGCAGCAGGGTGATGCGCGCGCGCAGCGTCACCAGCTCGCCCGGCTGCGGGTCCAGGCGCTCGATCTCCTCGATCTGATAGCGCAGGAACTCCGCCCGGGCCGCGCCCTCGCTGGCTCGCTTGCGCAGGTCCGCCTCCGCCTGCACGGCCGCCTGCCAGCGCTGATAGCCCGCCGCATATCCGACCACCTGCGCCTCGAGCCCGGCGTAGGCGTCGAGCAGGTCGAGGTGGCGCGCGACGTGGGTCAGCGAGTGGTGCTCGTGCTGGCTGCAGATGTCGATCAGCTGCTCACCGACCCGCTCGAGCACCCCCTGCGTGGTCAGGATCGACTGCACCGCCGAGCGCCCGCGGCCGGCCCGACCGATCACCCGCTCGAGCACCAGCGCCTCGCCCTGGTCGACGCCGAGCTCCAGCAGCACCGGCGCGACCCGCCCCTGGGCCGGCGCGTCGAGCTCGAACTGCGCCTCGACCCGGGCCGAGTCGGCGCCCTGACGGACCAGCTCGGCGCGGCCCCGGGCCCCGCGCAGCAGCGCCAGCGCGTCGACGATGATCGACTTGCCCGCCCCGGTCTCGCCGGTCAGCACGTTCATGCCGCGACCCAGCTCCAGGGCCACGTCGTCGAGCAGGGCGAGTCCGCGGATATGCAGGTAACTGAGCACGGCCCCGATGTAGCACAGCCGCGCGTCGCCGATCAGCCCCGACCCCGCCTGATCTGCCCCAGAGCAGGCGCCCTGGCCCTGCCCCGGCCCACGTGCGGACCCGCGCTCATTGCGCCGACTCGCGCCGCAATAAGCTCGCCGGGCGCCGGGCGTCGGGCAAGTGTCCTGGCACTCGAGTCATCAGGGCGTGAAGACATGGCAGGCGAAGTCGCCGCCGCCGAAGCACCCCCACGACGACCCGAAGCTTATCACCGCCGCGGCCGACCTGATCGCCGAGTAGCTCGTCGAAGTCCTCCTCGGCGATCGCACCATCGCACGGCGCATCGATCACGCGGATGATCGAGGCCCATGTCGAGGGCGCGACAAGTTCGTCGCGTCCGCGAGATGAAGCGCCCCGCGTGCGACGGCGCACCGCGTGCGAGCCACGAATGTGCGTATTCGTCCGGCTTGCCGCCGCCGGCAGTACAGGGCAAAGTCGGCGGCTCGCAGCGCCCAGGAGCGCTGCATGTGCCTGCCAGATCCGCGGGCGCCGGGCCGACGCCCCGGAATGAACAACATCATGAAATTGACCCATCGATTCCAATACCTCGCGCTCCTCTCGGCCCTGGGACTCCCGGCCTGCACCGACCCGAAGAGCGACGACACCGACGCCTCCTCGACGATGACGCCGCTCACGACCACCGACAACGGGACGACCGCGGCCCTGCCGACGACCGGCGGCGACCCGACCGACGGCGGCACCAGCGGGACCACCGGCCCCGAGCCGACCACCGGCGAGGACATCGACCCGGCGCTGTACGACCAGTGCAAGGACAGCGACGTCGACGCCGCCAAGCTCGCGGAGACGCAGTGCATGTGCCTCGTGGCGGCCGACATCTTCCCGGACCAGGACTCGTGCCTCGCCGAGCTCGGGACCTCGCCCGAGGAGGCGGACTGCAGCTGCATGGTCTACGCGAAGCACCCCGAGACCAAGGCCGTGCTCGACTGCGTCGGCCCGGCGCAGAAGACCTACGCGGATTGCATCGCCCAGGCCGGCTGCGACGACGCCGCCACGCAGGCGTGCAACTCCGCGTACTTCGACGTCGTGATCGAGTGTCCGGAGCCCGCGGAGGGGCTCAACAACCAGATCAGCGTCGAGTGCCTCGGCGAGACTCCGTTCATGTGCGGCTCGGGCGAGCAGGTCCCGGAGTCCTACAAGTGCGACTTCGAGTCGGACTGCATGGACGGCTCCGACGAGGTCGGCTGCGACAACGCGTTCATGTGCATGAACGGGAGCGTCATCATGCTGGACTACAAGTGCGACGGCTTCCTCGACTGCTGCGAGGGGGATCCGGAGTGCCGCGATATGTCCGATGAGGACGGCTGCCCGGTGTTCATGTGCACCAACGGCGAGGTCGTCCCCGAGCAGTTCAAGTGCAACGGGGATCAGGACTGCGAGGACGGCTCCGACGAGGAGAACTGCCCGGTGTTCATGTGCATGGACGGCCAGGAGATCCCCCTGGATTGGGAGTGCGACGGGGAGCCCGACTGCGAAGACGGCTCCGACGAGGTGAGCTGCAACTGAGCAGCCGGCTGCTCGGCTCGCGCGGCGCAGTGCAACCCAGCACTGCGTCCCTCGAAGTGTGCCCGGGTCCAGGACGCCGCGGCCTCGCGACTTTGACGAATGCCCGGCGCGATCAGGCCGCGCCGTCGCGCGCCCCCGCGACCCGCAGCTGCGCGCCCGCGGGCAGCTCCGCGAGCACCGCGTCGTCCGTCACTTCCTGGCCGTCCATCGTGTACACGCGGGTGATCTTGCTATGAAATAGGCCGCTCGCCAGCCCGAGCAGCGTCGGCAACACCCGCTTGCGCAGGACCGCCTGCTGGACCTGGTCGCGCCAGCGCAGCTCGAGCGGCAGCTCGGGGTAATGCGAGGACGCGAGCTTGCTGGTGAGCTCGAACTTCGCGCCGCGCTCCGCGAGGGCCAGGGCGATGCGGGCGATGTTCTGACAGTCGTCGATGCCGCGGTGATGCCGGCCCTCGAGCTCGAGCCCGAGGCCGCGCAACATCGCCGGCATGCCGTTCGACTTCGCCGTCCTCATCTCCTTGTCGTAAATCTTCTTGATGTTGATCCACCGGCGATAGACCTGCGGCAGCTCGCTCATGCCCAGCCCGACCGCGGCGCACTGCACCGGCAGCATGGCGGCGAGGTCCCAGTCGCCGCAGGTGACGAGGGCGAAGCGCGGGGCCTCACCCGCGGGCCCGAGCAGCCCGTGCTCCGCGAGCCACGCCTGATGCCGCGCCAGCACCTCGAGGAAGGTCGGCGCGCCGTCGACATCCTCCTGGCGGATGCTCGTCAGCTCGGTGCAGAAGCCGCTGAGCGCCGGGTGATGGACCGGCCGCACGAAGCTGCTGAAGGCGCCGAGCACCGCCCGCTCGCGCAGCGAGACCAGCACCGACGGGAACTCGATCACCTCCTGGGGGACCGGCGCGCCGCCGGGTTGACAGGTCGCCTCGAAGTCGAGCACGACGATATGTTCGAATGAGTTCGACATAACCTGAGCGCGGCATCGTAGACCGAACGCCCGCCGCCCGCGACCTCGCAGAGACGCGCGCCCGCGCACCCATGCCGACGCCGCAGCCCATGGTGCGGGCGGCGAGCAGCGAGCGCCGCGGCGCTCGCCGGGTCCGATCGCGGTCGCATGACAAGCCCGCGCGTTCGCGTCATCGTCCCGGTATGAAGCGCTCCGACTATCTCGGGTGGACTCTGATCGTGACGGCGTGCGCGTGCGGGCCGACCTCACCGGGGCAGGCCGACGACGACGCGGGCGCCTCGGAGGCGAGCGAGGGCACGACCGCGGCGCCGGACCCGACGACGGGGGACGACCCCGCACCGACCACGGGTCCGGAGTCCGCCTGTCCCGAGGGACAGCCGCCGCTCGCGCTGCTGTGGGGCGGCTTCACGGCGTTTCCCGGCGACTTCGCGTGGGTGAGCATCGAGGGGCCGATCCTGCGCCTGCCAGACGGGCGCATCGCCCTCGCCGCCAACGTCGGCTCGCACCCACCGGAGTCGGCCGCGGCCCCGGGACTCGTCTATCTCTCGCCGGAGGGCGAGCCGCTGGGGATCGAGACCGGGGCGTTCTCGGACGCCTGGACGTTCTTCTACGACCTGCAGGTCGGTCCGGGCGGCGAGACGCTGATCGTCGGCGCCTTCGAGGAGGGCGGCCAGCAGACGCCGATGCTGCTGCGCTTCGCCGCCGACGGGCCCTTCCTCGATCAGGTCCCGCTGCAGGTGCCGGTCGCGCATGGGGCCGGCATGGTGGTCACCGACGTGCCGGTGGTCGTCGGTTACACCCACGGTGTCGGCGCCTCCGTCGCGCGCATCAACGTGGCCACCGGCGGCTCGCTGTCGAGCATGGGACTGACAGGCCCCGACGAGGACCTGCTCGTGAAGCACATCGCGGCCGGGCCGGAGGGCGACCTCGTGATCGCGGGCTTCGGCGACCCCGGCTTCCAGATCAAGACCAGGCTCAAGCTGTGGCACCTCGGCGGCGACGGCACCCTTCAGTGGTCGCGGGAGATCAACGACGAGGTCCGCGACGAGGTCACCGCGCTCGCGCGCACCGACGACGGGCAGATCCTGGTGCTGAGCGCCAGCTGGGCGACGGAGCGCGTCAAGCTGCTCGCCCTCGACGTCGCCGACGGGGCGACGCGCTGGTCCCTCATCGTCGCCGAGCACGACGACCAGCTCAAAAATCCGTGGGCCGAGGAGATCCACCTCGACCCCGGCGGCCTGTCGGTGCCGATCCTGCGCACCGGCGGGCATCATCCGTGGGAGCCCACCTCGAGCTTCTCGGCGGCGCTGCACCGCATATCACTTCAAGGAGAGGCGCTCGAGGTCGTGCAGCTCGTCGGTCCCACCCACACCGGCTTCGCGGCGGCCCGCACGGTCCGCGGAGTGTGCGGCGAGCTGGTGCTGGTCGAGCCGACCGAGAGCGAGCCGTGGATCGGCGCCTTCGCCCCGTAGGCCCGCGGTCGCCCGCCACCAGCCCGGTTGCCCCCTCACTTGCAGGCCACACCAAGTGGCATGCGACACCGATCAGACTGCGACCGTCGCTGTCTGCCTCGCCCAGCGCGGACCCCTCGGCAATTCGGCGTGGCTCACGCTCGCCGGAGGCGCTTCTCGAGGAAGTAGACCACCACTCGGCAGAACTCGCGGTAATCGCCGCGCTCGTCGCGGGCCTCCCAGCGCGCGAGTTCTTCCCGCAGCCGCGAGGGCTTCCAGTGCTTCGGCATCTCTCGCTCGAAGGCGATCACGAGGCCCTGGATGACGGCCTTGCGAGCGCGCTTGAGCGCGGCGGCGTTCAAGTTGAGGGTTGTGTCGAGGTCCTGTTGATAGGCTGGATCCGCCGAGCTGATCGTCCCATCGGCGAGGTAGCGCAGAAACGGCTCAATGTTCCCGGTGGGGTTGATCGAGAGCGCCGCACTCCCCTTGCGGGTGTCACAGGTCTGTAGCGCCCGGGGCCAGCCCTCACCGCCAGCACAGGCCGCAAAGAGGTTGCAGTGGTCCAGCGCCCGCTCCGGATGACGTTCCTGGGAGAGGTAATGCTCGACCTTCATCCTCTCGCGAGAGATCCGCGCCATGCAGTAACAGCACAGGCGTCCTTGCTCGCGCAGCAGCGCCTCCTGAAGACGCTCTTTCCACTTTGTGTCGCCTTGGGGATCGCCAAAGTGACCGCCAGCGCGTCGGTGCGCCCGTAATTCGGGCGGCTCGGACCGCTTGCGGATCTGCTTCACTCCGGAGCCTCAGGCGCGGCCTCGAGGATGTCGATCATCGTGCCAAGGCGCAGGATCTCACTGTCGTGCTCGCCGAAGTCCCGGGCCAGCGCGTCAAGCCCCGCTCTGGCCTCCTTCCAGCGCTCCTCGTCCATCAGCCTGGCGATCTCGTGCAGCCGCTCACCTGCGAAACGGGGGCGCTCCTCGACACCCATGACCTCACTAAGGATCGCATTGGTGTCACGGCCGAAGGTGGGAGGGGTGTTCGGAACGATAGCGAAGTCCTCGAGGATCCGGACGCTGTCCGGATGCAACTGACTGACGACCTGCGGCGAGTGGGTCGTAACGATGAACTGAACGCCTGGGAAGGCGCCCTCGAGCCGCGGGACGACCTCGCGCTGCCACTGCGGGTGCAGGTGCAGGTCGATCTCGTCGATCAGGACGATGCCAGGGCGCATGCCCGGCTCAAGGGACTCGGGACCGACGAGCGCGAGGCGGCGGGCGATGTCACCTGTCATCGCCAGGAGGCCGCGCTCGCCGTGCGAGAGCTGGCCGAGCTCGAGTGTCTGGTCGCCCTTGGTCACGACGAGGCGGCTGCGTTCTGGACGCTCCCCGGGCTGTGCACGGGTGCGACGGACCCGGAGGTTGCGAAACCCCGGGAGCAAGACCTCGATCGCCCGACGAACTACCTCCAGCTCCGGCTCGCGGTGGCTCGGCTGATCACGGATGAGCTCGTTCTCGAGATCTTCGCGAGCCTCGAACCACTCGAAGAACGTGGCGTAATCACTGCTCCCGGATCGAATGCCAAGATCGCCGGCATCAATGATGCCGTCGGGAGGATCCTCCGGACGATCACCTCGGACCATGCGATCTACGGAGTAGTAGGCGACCGCAGGCATGAGGTCCGGTCGGCTGGTCCTGGGAGTACTTCGCGCCTTGGATTTGAATACATGCCTTTGCGGGTCGCTAAGGGAGGCCCGTAAATCCCAATTAATCGATTGGTGACTACCATCGCTAAAATAGTCTGCAAACACGTCCACGCGAAAATCGGATTGACCCGCACGGATGTCCTCGGGACGCAGATGTAAGCCTGATCGGTCGGCCCCACGGTGGATCAGCGCCAGGGCGATCGCGTCGAGCACGCTCGACTTCCCGGCGCCGTTGATGCCGACAAGCACCGTGGTCTGCGCGGTCTCCGGGAAGGTGAGCTCAAGGTGGGCGATCCCCCGAAAGTTGGTGACGCTGAGGCGTTTGAGCCGCATTCGATGGGACCTCCCGAGCGAGTGTACGGGCGCCGCGCAGCGGAGAGCAAGGCCCGCCAGGGCTGTCGTCTACGGGGCTATTCACGGTGTACCGCAACCGGCCGCAGCGAGCACAGAGCCCGTCACTCGCTGCCGTTGTTGCCGCGGTTCCACCCGAGCTTGGTCGCCAGCACCCGGAACACGCTGATGCCCGGCGGGCACAGCTTGAGCGGCTCTTCGGCGGCCGCGACCACGACCAGGTCACCGAGCGTGAGCTCGACGCTCTTTTGGCCGTCGACCGTCAAGAACGCCGCGCTGATGTCATCGGGTCCGGCGTAGGTGATGCGGATCTCCGACTCGCCGCCGACGACCACCGGGCGGTGGGTCAGGCTGTGCGGGCAGATCGGCGTGATCGTCATGCAGTTGGTGCCCGGGGCCACGATCGGGCCCCCGGCTGCGAGGTTGTAGGCGGTCGAGCCCATCGGCGTGCTGATGATCAGGCCGTCGGCCTTGTAGGTCGCCATGTGCGTGCCCCCGACCTCGGTCGCCAGCGAGAGCAGCCGCGGGATGTCGCCGTGCTTGACGTATGCATCATTACAGGCCGTCTCGCGCACCAGCACCCGCCCGCCGCGGTGGACCTCGATGCTCATGCGCAGCCGCGGCTCCCAGAACAGCTCGCCCGCGACCGCCGCCGCCAGCCCGGTCATCAGCTGGTCGCCGTGGTACGCGGTCAAAAACCCGAGGTCGCCGAGGTTGATCCCCAGCACCGGGATGCCCGCGCTCGCCGCCCAGCGGCTGGCGCGCAGCAGCGTGCCGTCGCCGCCGAGCGCGATGATGAGGTCGACGCCCTCGAGGCGCTGCGGGGTGCGGCCGGTGGCGCCGTCGACGATCGCGTGCGCCAGCTC